>DASSIZ010000058.1 GCA_035691485.1 Terriglobales bacterium | reverse complement strand
GGCCTTACGAGCCGAGCAGCGTGGTCCAGATCATGGCCACCGTCAGGCCTACCATGACCACGCTGGTAGTCACCGCGATGCCGTTCGCCAGCCGCGAATTCTTGTGTTTTCCCATCAGGTCGGATCGATTGACCAGCTTCAGCATGTAGAAAAGCACGAACGGCAGCAGGATGCCGTTCGCCACCTGGGACAGGATGATCAGCTTGATCAGCGGTATGTGCGGCAGCAGCACGATCCCGGCGCCAAAAATTATCAGAACGGTATAAATCGAGTAAAAAACGGGAGCTTCGGAAAAACGCTTGTTCACTCCCGACTCAAAGCCCAGGCCTTCGCAGATGTTGTAGGTCGTCGCCAGCGGAAGAATCGCCGCCGACAGCAGCGCCGCATTCACCAGTCCCACGGCAAACAAGATGGCGGCAAACTGTCCGGCCAGCGGCTTCAGCGCCACCGCCGCCTCGGCGGCATCGGTGATCTCGCGGATGCCGCTGACATGCAGCGTCGCCGCGCAGGCCACCACGATGAAGAAGGCGACGATATCGGTGACCAGGCAGCCTACAATCACATCCCACCGGCTCAGCCGGTACTGCCGCTCCGTGATTCCCTTCTCCACGATCGAAGCCTGCAGGTAGAACTGCATCCAGGGCGTGATTGTGGTCCCTACCAGGCCCACGACCAGCACCAGGTACTCCGACGATTTGAATTGCACTGTCGGAACGAATGTCTGCCGGATGGCGGCCATCCAGTCCGGGTGCGACATCAACGCCGAAATTGGGTAGGAAAAGTAGATCAGCGAGAACAACAGCAGGATCCGTTCCACCGGTTTGTACGTGCCGTAAACCACCACCGCCCATACCAGCACCGCGCCGAACGGTACGGTCAGATACTTGCTGATTCCGAAAATGCCCAGGCCCGACGCGATCCCGGCGAATTCCGCTGCGATGTTCCCCAGGTCTGCCAGTCCCAGCACCAGCATGGTGAAGAACGTCGCCCGGAACCCGAACTCCTCCCGGATCAGGTCGGAGAGGCCCTTGCCCGTCACCGCTCCCATGCGCGCCGCCATTTCCTGCACCACGACCAAGGCGATCGTCGTCGGGATCAGCGTCCACAGCAGCGCGTATCCGAATTTCGCGCCCGCTTGCGAGTAGGTGAGAATGCCGCCCGGATCGTTATCGACGTTGGCGGTGATAAACCCCGGCCCGAGCACGGCCAGGAACGCGAGCAGGCGATAGCGCAGCAGCTTGGCAGGGCGCAACATCGATTTTTTTCGTTGTGCCACTGGACTGTTCCCCGCGCGTTTGCCGGCGAAAACTGCGCCGTTTGGGTTCGATGCTCGCGACAGCGCGAACAGAATAAATGCCGTCCTCCAATCGCGTCACCCACAATCGTTCGCCCGGCGCATGCAAATTATTCTCCCCCGGGCTGGTTTTCCAGGCCATCTGTCAGCTGTCAGTCTTTTAGTCTCTCAGTCGCTCGGTTCGACTGACCGGCTGACCGACTTCTCTACAATCACGGTTCGCCTGTTTTTCGTTAGAATGAACCCAGTGACTCCGAATATCAGACTGATCGCCATCGACATTGATGGCACCCTGCTCGATCCCCAATTCCAAGTCCCGGCCGCTAACCTGGCGGCCCTGCGGCGAGCCCACGATGCCGGTATCGAGATTGTCCTGGTCACCGGCCGCCGTCACATCTTTGCCATGCCGATTGCCCAGGCCCTCGGCTTCGACCTCTGGCTGATCAGCTCCAATGGCGCCGTCACCATGTCCACCCGCGGCGAACACTTCTTCACCGACAAGCTGCCCGCCGCCAGCGCGCGCAAGCTGATCCGCTACATGGACGAATTTCGCGGCTACGCTGTCCTTACCTTTGAGCGCGAGGGACGCGGCGCCCTGGTGGTCGAGCGCACCGACGAGCTGCACGCCTCCATCAGCCGCTGGATGGACAAGAATGCGGCCTATATCGAGCGCGTGGCGCCGCTGGAGGATGCTCTGGTCACTGATCCCATTCAATTGATGTTCTGCGGCAGCGTCGCCCGCATGCACCAGGCGCAAGCTCGCCTGGCCTCGGCAGGAATGGCGAATGAGATCACCGTTCTCAAGACGGAATACATCGCCCGCGATCTGACCATCGTGGACATCCTCCATTCCGGCTGCTCCAAGGGGCACGCCCTGGAGCGCTGGTCAAGCCACCGGGGAATCATTCGTAACCAGGTCATGGCCATTGGTGATAACTATAATGATGTGGAAATGCTTGAGTTTGCCGGGGTACCGGTCATAATGGGGAACGCGTGCTCTGAGCTGAAGCAGTTTGGCTGGACGGAGACCGCATCCAACGATCAGAGCGGTGTTGCTGCTGCCGTCGAACAGGTTTTAGGCGCCCCATTGGGGGCCGCGAAGTCGCATTCACAATTATGAGGACCCTGGCACAAATCTTGGTTTTGCTGGCGGTGATGACAGCGGTCGCCCGGGCCGATTCATCCGCTGCTCCGTTACCCGCCGCCGCCGTTGGCGCACCCGGCATGGTCTACGTGGCCACCTTGCGCAACGGTTTCAGCATGCGCTTTGACCACCGCAGCGTCAGCGGCGAAACTTCGCGCCTCTACACCACCGCCTCGGAAAGCAGCTATGTTGATGTGCCGACCGAGGAAATCACCGATCTCTCCCAGGAACAACTGCCGCGCCCGCCGGCCAGCGCGGCGCCCCAACTCTCCGCTGTCGACATGAAGTCCGTGGTCGCCGCCGCCAGCGATAAGCATCTCCTGGATGCTGACTTGATCGACAGTGTCATTCGCGCCGAGAGCGGCTTCAATCCCAAGGCGGTTTCTCCCAAAGGGGCGCGCGGCTTGATGCAGTTGATGCCCGACACCGCTGCGAAACTCGGCGTCCAGAACTCCTTCGATGCCCAAGACAACGTCGATGGCGGCACCCGTTACTTACGCGAATTGCTGGCGCGCTATCACGGCGATCTCGCGAAGGCCTTGGCCGCCTACAATGCCGGGCCTCACCGCGTGGAGCAGTACCAGGGCGTTCCTCCCTACCGCGAGACACGCGCGTACGTTTCCAGCATCATTCGCGATTACAATCGCAAGAAACTGGCCGCTCGCAAGGCCCAGACCAAGAATCCAAACCCTCCGAAATCGGCTCGCGCTGAAGCCAAACCCGCCGCCAGCCCCGTCCCGGGCTCGTGATCGGCATCCAACAAAGGAATTAGTAGTCGGGGGCTGGTAGTTAGGGGTGGCGAGCTTGTGTTCGCCTATGGCGCTCAGCTGTATTCGGCGCCAGCTCGGTACCCAATCAACGGGTTGCTGCCGCGCGCGCACCAGTTACGCTAACTCCTAAGCACTAACTCCCTTAGCTACTGGCTTTCTTTCCGCACCTCGTTTACTTTTGAATTTGTTGCCAGCGGGATGAGCACAAAACGAATTCTGACGACCGCCGTGGTCCTGGCTGTGCTGGGAGTGCTCATCTATCTCCAGATACAGCACTGGCGCGCCTTCGATTGGGGACGCTTCCGCGCCGAGTCTGCCGGCATCGACGCCGCTCACCTCGCCTTAGCCGTCACCCTCATTTACGTCACCTACCTGCTGCGCTCGCTCCGCTGGAAAGTGTTTCTCAAGCCCATCTGCAACGCTCGATCCCGCGATCTAATCGGACCCACCTTCATCGGTTTCACCGGGCTGGCGCTGCTCGGGCGCCCCGGCGAGTTCGTCCGTCCCTACCTGATCGCCAAGAAAGAAAACGTTTCCTTGTCTTCGCAGATTGGGGTCTGGACGGTCGAGCGCATCTTCGACATCGGCGCCTTCGCCGTGCTCATGCTCATCGATGTGTTCGTTCCCACCAGCATCCAAGTGAACCCCTACATCGGGAGGTTCCAGGAAGCGGCCGTGGTGCTGGCAGGCATCGTCGCCGCCGTCGGGGCGATCTGTTACCTGATCCGCACCCGCGGCCCGCAGGTCGCCGCCTTCCTGCACCGCCGGGTCACCCCGCTGTCCAGCAAGTTGGCTCACCACCTCGAGGAGAAGACGCGCGCCTTTGGGGTCGGCCTCGATACCATTCGCGACCGCTATTCCTTCATGCAGGTCGCCGCTTTATCGCTGGCCATCTGGCTTCTGATTGCGCTCGCCTATCGCGCGGTGGCGCACTCTTACCCCTCCGAGCCTGGATACCGCCAGGCGCGAGCCGCAGGACAGAGGCCCGAGCCGCATGCGGTCGACGTCGAAACGGCGCACCTTGCTGAGCTCCCGCTGCTGGCCGGGCAAGCACTCGACGAGTTCACTATCGCGCAACTGCGCGAGGGGTTGGAGGCCAAGGGCTATCACATCGAGCGGCTGGATGCCCCCCACACGCACGGCTATTGGCTCTTCCGGGGAAAAAGCCGGCTGAAGCGGATCGGCGACCGGCCTCACCTTTCTGATCTCGACCTCAGCCACGTTCTTCTGCTCATGGGCTTCAGCATGGTGGGCTCGGTCGCGCAGTTGCCCGCGGTCGGCGGCGGCAGCCAGCTCGCAGTCATCAGCGCGCTACAGGTCATCTACGGCATTCCCCCCGAACTTGCCGTGAGCTGCGGCATTCTGCTCTGGCTGGTAACCTTCATGGCCGTCATCCCCGTCGGCCTGGTCCTGGCACACCGCGAACACCTCTCCCTGCGCAAGATCTCGCACGAGGCGCACGAAGAAGAAGAACTGGAGCACAAAGCCGAACACCAGGCTGCAGGCTTCGGACTCCCGGCTCCCGGCGAGCCTCGCAAGCTCTGACCGCGGCCCGCGGTTCGGCACTTCCGCAATTCACCTTCCCTGCCCCGTGTACAATCTCCTTGGATCGGTACGCCAAGCCTCCGACATGAAGTGCCCTTTTTGCGCTTTTGAAAACGACCGCGTCGTCGATTCCCGCGAGAGCAAGGAAGGCGAATCCATCCGCCGGCGCCGCGAGTGCCTCAAGTGCGGCAAGCGTTTCACCACCTACGAGCGCATTGACGAAATTCCTTACATGGTGGTGAAAAAGGACGGCCGCCGCGAACGCTTCGACCGCCAGAAGGTGCTCAACGGCCTGATGCGCGCCTCCGAAAAACGTCCTATCTCCATCGGCAAACTGGAGCAGATCGTCAACGAGGCCGAGGAGTTCGTCATCAACTCTCCCGAGCGCGAGCGCAAGACTAGCGAAATCGGCGAGCTGATCATGAACCGCCTGCGCCGCCACGACAAAGTCGCCTACGTCCGCTTCGCTTCCGTCTATCTCGACTTCAAGGACGTGCAGGAGTTCATGCTGGAGTTGAAGGACCTGCTCAAGGCCAAGGACATGGCGGCGCCGGCCAAGGCGAAAAACCTTGACCCCAAGGTCCAGTGAACAACCCAACTGCCCGGCGCGGGCGACCCACATTTGCCCGGTCCCGGCATATGTTCTGATTCCTACTCACCACTTCATCAGCGCCGCCACAGGTAGCTGACCTTCACGAAAAACAGCCTGCCGTCGTTGCTGCCAATGCCTCGGGTGCGCACCAGGCCGTTGCCGCTCGGGTCGCACTCCGTCGATCCTGGCAAGTGAACGCACAGTCCCGGGCTCACATTCTCCTGGTTGGAGTTGTATCCCACGTAGATCGCCGTCCCGGGGTGGACCAGGTAGGTAAGGAGGATGTCGGTGTTGACGGCCTTCTGCGTCTGCAACGAGCTGTAAACCGGGTTGGACAGCAAGCCGTTGTATTGGCCGATGAACCGTAATGAGAGCTCGCGCGAGAACTGGTAGTTCCACTTGGAACGGATGATGTGGTTGTTGAACACGGCGTGGTGGACGGCGCCGTTTGTCACTTGGTCGAGGATGTAGGTGTTATCGATCTGCAGGCTGCCGGTGGGTCGCACCGTCAGCGTTTGCGTAATCGCAGTTTCATTTCCCGTGTACGGCAACTGCCCGGCCGCCGGCACCACCACCGGTGTTCCATCGCGGATGATCTTGGTGTTCCAGCTCAGGAAACGCTTGAAACTGCCTTTGAAAACCAGGCCCCAGGCGTCTTGCACGAACTGGCGCCTGCCCGGTAGGCCCGGAAAATCCTGCGGGCGAAGCACGTCAGATTCATACGCCACGATCGGCGCCACGATGATGTTTCCGCGGAATCCGAACACGTAATCGAAGCTGAAGACCTGCTGCACCACGGTGTTGGTCTGGTCCCACATCTGCGTCCCGTTTTCTTCCGGCCCGTGGAAGACGAGATGCTTGCCTTCCGGACGAAAGTAGAAGTGTCCGTACTCGTTGAGGGCGCGCTGGTCGGTGCGGGGCACAAAGCCCGTCTCGGTGCGGAAGTTCGGGGTGATGTCCAGGTACTGCAGGCTGAGGGTGAACCGCCGGCCGTTGCCGAACAGCACGCCCTCATGGTGTTGGCCGAACAGGTATCCGGTCGTATCCAGTGTCGAGCTCATGTAACCGCGATAGGTTGCGCTCCAGTTCTTATTGAGGCGGAACACGCCGTCCAGCCCGCCCACGCGGTTGAACATGCCCTGGAATTCGCGGTGGGTATACATGGCGCCGATGGCGGATTGGTTGCCGATGTCGTAGCTGACTCGCCCGATCCCGAAGTATGCGCGCTGGCCGTGCAAGGGATCAGAATCGGTGACAATCTCGCCGGGGGAACGGTCATCGACCACGAAAAATCCCAGGTTCCACGGCCCCTGCTTACCGGTCAAGCGCACGCCCGCGGTGGGGTCGGAAATTCGCCGCGTGAAAACCATTCGCGTCTGCAGTCCGACCGCAATCAGCGGCGCCTCGAAAAAATTCGAGTTTTCCAGGAAAAACGGGCGCTTCTCCGGAAAGAAAACTTCAAAGCGCTGGTTGATCGTGTTCTGCGGCTCGTCGGACTCGATCTGCGCGAAGTCGGGCCGGATGGTGGTATCCAGCACCAGGCTGTTGTGGAACACGAACTTGGAATCCAGACCGATCTTGCCGCACAGCGTGCAGCTATCGAAGCGCGGCTGCACCGGATCGCGCTGGTCGAGCGCACGAAAGCTTCTTGCCTCTCCGTAAGGAATGAATTGCATGTTGCGGGACGGAGAGATATTTTCCAGTCCGGTGACAGTTGCTTCCTGGTTCAGAAGGCCCGAAATGCGCGACGAAACTCGCGGCCAGTAGTCGTTCTCGTCATTGCGGGAGAGATACCGCATCAGCGTGATTCCCCATCCCGCGGCCGATGAGCCACGAAAGCGCAGGCTCTTGAAGGGAATCGCTGCCAGGATGACGAAGCCTCGCTCGGTCACCCGCGACCAGGAATGCCATACCGTGTCCCAGGAATAATCGTTGCCTTGGCCTTCGGTGCGCAGCGCGTCCGCTTGCACCCCGCGCGGGTTGATGTCAAAGACGAATGCGTGCCGCTGGTCGCGGAAGGTGTCGAGAGTGATTTCGACATAGTCTTCCGCATCGAACGGTGTCGAGGGCTCGCGCCGGGTCAGATGGCTGCGAATCGCCCCTGGCGACTGGTCTTCGCAAACGAACGCAACATAGACATTCGTGCTGTCGTAACCGAGATATGCCTCCGTCCGCTGCGTCGCCGGCTGGCCGTCGGAGGGCTGGCTCTGGATAAACCCGCTCACTTTTGTGAGTTCACGCGCGGCGCCCTGCGGCGGCGACTGCCCGAAGTCTTCAATCCGTGGCGGATGCGAGACGCGCTGCAGCGCCACCGATTCCGCCCCCTGCATCCGCGTGACGGTCGCAACCAATATCAACCCGTACAGCACGATTCGTGGATAGAAGTGCATGCTCTCTCACGTGCAATACGAATCAGCACGGAAAAAGTTCGGCCTGCATCTTCGTTAGACCCGCCAGGTTGGCAATGGTTAGCGACAGGATGGTGCGGTGCGGTCGCATCTCAAACGCACTCGTGCCCTGTGGAACGATGTGGCAAGCCGGTTGCAGCGGCTTAATCGCCTTCCGCGCCCGCTTCTCTGACGCCATGCACGGGAAATTGTGCCCGCTTGCGCAGCGACGTCAAGGAAATCATGAAGACCATCATCACCGCGATGACCAGCGAAGAGTAAATCCGGCCCAGCCCGAGTCCGCCCTCGGCATGCGATTTCGTAAGCGTGTCGCCCAGCGTCGCCCCCAGCGGCCGCGTCAAAACGTAGGCCGCCCAGAACAACACGTTGTCGGGAATGCTGGTGTAGAAGTGGGCCGCCGCCACCAGCGCGATCAGTCCCGCAAACACCAGGGCGCCCCGCTCGAAGCCGATTCCGGTCGAACTCGCCATGAAGTCGCCCAGCGCGGTCCCCAGCGTGTTCGAAACCAGGATGGCCAGCCAGTAGAAAATTTCGTCTCTCCGCGATGTGATGTCCTGGTATTCAATCCTGCCGGCCGCAAATTTCCAGGCAAAAAGCACCACCAGCACCGCGCAGAACAACATGATCGAGGACTTCACGTACCCAAGCCCCAGCGTTCGGTCCAGGTAGTCGGAGGTGGTCGTGCCCACCGTCGTGGTCGCCACGACCACCGTCCAGTAGGCGACCGGGTGGTAGCGCTTCGAAAAGACCTGTCCCGCCAGCGTGACGGCAAAAAATACGAGAAAGATCAGGGTACTGACCAGGTATCCCAGCTTCAGAGTCATGGATAGCGCGTCGCCGCCCGTCTCGCCCAGTGTGGTGGCGAGAATCTTGACCACCCAGAACACAAGCGTGACCTGCGGAACTTTGCTGAGACCGGAGCGGATGCGGTCGGCGGTTTTGTCAGACACCAATGTTGACTCCAATTCGTCCAGGACCAATATCCTGTTTGATGCCACTCAGCCTGGGTGTGCCGCCCCTGAAACTATGCTGCAACAGCGTGCCACTGGTAGACTCGGATGGGTCGAACAGAAGCAGTTATGCATCCAAGTACGTTCGGCATTCGGCATTCATTCATGGCTCACAAAGTCACTCTCATCCCCGGCGACGGCATTGGCCCCGAGATTACCGCGGCCACGGTGCGCATTCTCCAGGCCACCGGCGTCAAGTTTGATTGGGACACTCAGGAGGCCGGCGCCGAAGCCTATGAGAAATACCACGAGTACCTGCCGCAATCGCTGATCGACTCCTTCGAACGCACCAAGGTCGCGCTCAAAGGTCCCATCACCACCCCGATCGGCGGGGGCTTCTCCAGCATCAACGTCGCCCTGCGCAAACGTTTCGAGCTTTACGCCAACTTCCGCCCCATTCGCAATCTGCCGCACATTCCCACCCGCTATCCCGACGTCGACCTCATCATCATCCGCGAGAATACGGAGGGACTCTACTCAGGAATCGAGCACGAGGTCGTCCCCGGCGTGGTCGAGAGCCTGAAGATCATCACCGCCAAAGCCTCCACCCGCATCGCCCGCTTCGCCTTCGAATACGCGCGCAAGAACAAGCGCAAGCGCATTCACTGCATTCACAAGGCGAACATCATGAAGCTTTCCGACGGCCTGTTCCTGCGTTGCACCCGCGAGGTTGCCCGCGAGTACCCGGAAATCACTTACGGCGAGCACATCGTGGACAACACCTGCATGCAACTGGTCACCAACCCTTACCAGTACGACATGCTGGTGCTGGAAAATCTTTACGGCGACATCATCAGCGACCTCTGCGCCGCCTTCGTCGGCGGCCTTGGCGTCGTGCCCGGCGCCAACTTCGGCGAGGGCTGCGCCATCTTCGAGGCGGTTCACGGTTCTGCTCCCGACATCGCCGGGCGCAATATCGCCAATCCCACTGCCCTGCTCCGCTCCGCCATCCTGATGCTTCGCCACCTCGGCGAATCCGACGCCGCCTGGCGGATCCGCACTGCCATCGAGAAGGTCTACCGCGACAAGTCCACGCGCACCCGCGACGTCGGCGGCACCGCCGGTACTTCCCAGTTCGCCGACGCCGTCATTGCAGCCATGCAATGCGAGCCGCAATCCGCGGCGCCCGAGCCGGTCGCGCGTCAAGCGTGACCTGCTCCGACGAACCGGTTTTCAACCCTTTGCCTCCACCACCGCCTGATTGTCGTCGCGAACGTGAAACGCGCAACGCGAAACCTGGAGCGTTCTCCTTCCGATAAAATCGTGCCCCTTCGAAACCCGCAGCCAGCGCGGCTTTCAGGGCAGTGATTCCCGCCGCGTCGTTTGACGAGCAGCAGACGTTTTGAATATCATGCCCTGCTGCGCTGTGGGGTGCTTTTCCGGATGGTGAGGACAAACCGTCGTACAGGTGTGGTCTTGTTTCAACTCGGCGGCCCAGACTCGCTCGATGCCATCGAGCCCTTCCTCTATAACCTTTTTTGCGATCCCGATATCATCGATTTTCCCTTGGCGCGCCTCGGCCGAAAGCCGCTGGCGAAGCTGATCTCCGTCGCCCGCGCCCGCAAGGTTCAGCACCATTACCAGGCGATCGGAGGCTGCTCCCCCATCCGCCGCCTCACCGAGCGCCAGGCCTCGGCCCTGGAAAAACGTCTCTGCGCCGAAGGTCTCGATGCCCGCTGTTTCGTCGCCATGCGTTACTGGCATCCCTTCACCGAGGAGGCTGTCGCCGCCCTCGATGCATCGCAATGCGATAATATCGTCTTGCTCCCTATGTACCCGCAGTACTCCAGGACTACGACCGGCAGCAGCCTCAACGAGTGGACCCGGAAATTTTCCGCCGCCGGGCGCCAGGTTTCCCTGGTCAACGACTTTTATCGCAACAGCCTTTATCTGGACGCCTTGGTCGAGCGCATCGAGGACACGCTCGCCCGCTTCCCGGATCCCGACGACGTCGTCCTCGTCTTCAGCGCCCACAGTGTTCCCGTGTCCGTCATCGAGCAGGGCGATCCCTACCAGCGCCAGATTGAAGAGACGGTCGCACTGGTCAAGAAGCGCGGCGGATGGTTGAACTGTCACCGCCTCTGTTACCAGAGCAAGGTTGGCGCCAGCAAATGGCTGCAGCCTTCCTTGCGCTCCACCCTCCGCGAACTCGGCGCCGCCGGCATCAAGGACGTCTGCGTGGTTCCCATCTCGTTTGTTTCCGACCATGTCGAAACTCTCGGCGAGATCAATCATGAAGCCCGGGAACTCGCCACCGCCGCCGGCATTACCCGCTTCAAGATGACCGAGGGCCTGAACGACTCGCCCATTTTCATCGGCGCGTTGGCGCAACTGGTTACCGCCTGTGTCCCGGGCATGAGAAAGGAACCTGCATTCGCCGCTCCACCCATGCGGGCTGTGGCAAAGGGGTATTAAAGAATGGTTGATGAGGCATCCAAGGTTGTGGCCGGCGGTGAACTCGGCCGGCTTCCCGCCTGGCCGCGCAAGCCACTGAACAATTCCGTGATCGCCGCCGAGCAGGCTTATCGCAAGCGTTCCGGCTTGCCGCTGATCTCGGAGGAAGACGTCGAAGCCCTCAGGGCCGGCCAGCCCATGTCATTCGAGCGCGGCGACGCACCCGCTGCTCCTGCCGCCGCCGCCCCTGCCCCCGCCGCAGCGCCTGCACCTCCCGCTGCTGTTTCCGCTCCACCCGCCGCAATTTCCGCCACCCCCAGCCCCGCCGCCGTTGAGCTGATGAACGGCGGCTTCAAGTGGAGCAAGTCTTCCATCGCCGCCGAGCAGGCCCGCCGCAAGCGCAATAACCTTCCGCCGCTCACTGATACGGACGTCGCACTTCTTCTCGGCGAAGCTCCGCCTGCGGCCGCCCCCGCAGGGCCTGCCGCCGCTACCGCTGCCCCCGCGGCAGCCCGGCCCGCTGCTCCTGCGGCTGCGAAACCCGCTGCCGTGATGCCCAATGTGCCGCCGACAGCGCGCACCGGCGCGGCCACTCGGTATGTCGGCACGCCCGCCGTCGGCACCTCGAAAGCTGCCGCTGCAGGAGGCATCAGCAGCGCCGGAAAAATCGGCACTGAAGCTGACATCGCGCGCCGGCGCCTGGTGTGGACCGGCGTCATTGCCTTCCTCGCGACCTGGTTGCTGGCCTTTTTTCGCTTCTTCCTGCCGCGTACTTTGTTCGAGCCGAGCACGGTCTTCAAGATCGGTTATCCCTCCGACTTCGGCCTCGGCGTCGATACCAAGTTCCAGCAGCGATACCGCATCTGGGTGGACCGCATCCCCGGACGCCTGTTCGTGATTTACGCCAAGTGCACGCACCTGGGCTGCACTCCCGACTGGAAGCCCAGCGAGAACAAGTTCAAGTGTCCCTGCCATGGCAGCGGCTACGACAGCGAAGGCGTCAACTTCGAAGGCCCGGCGCCCCGGCCGATGGACCGCGCCCATGTCGAGATCGCTCCCGACGGCCAGGTGCTGGTCGATGTCAGCCGCCTTTACCAGTGGCCCAAGGGACAGGCCAGTCATTTCGACGATCCGGGAGCGTTCCTGTCGGTATGAGTTTTTCTGTCATCAGTCTGTCGGTCGATCCGCGCAACCATGAACGATTGAAAGACTGACAGTCAGTTTCCGAGGTGTTATGGCCGACGATGATGTGAAGGTTACAGGCGGAAATGGAGCGGGAGCTCCTTCGCCCTCGAACGCGGGCGATGGTTCCGCGCCGAAGAACGGTAAAAAGGGTGTCGGCGTTTTCGTTAAGGAAGAGGTCGAAGCCTTCCGCACCGAAATGCCCGGCAAGGTCAAGGAGCAGATCGAGGGCCTCAAGGACCCGACCAAGACCCAGGTCTATACCTCGATCTTCCGCCATAAGCACGACGAGACGCCGCGCAATCGCGCCCTCGGCGTGCTGTCCAACGTCTTCCTGCACCTGCACCCGGCCAAGATCAATCGTGACGCCGTGCGCTATCCCTTCACCTGGGGCATGGGCGGCATCACCTTCTACCTTTTCATCGTCCTCACCTTCACCGGCGTGCTGCTGATGTTCTATTACCACCCGACCAAGGTGCAGGCCTTCCGCGACGTCCTTTACCTGGAGCACGACGTTCCCTTCGGCAAGATTCTGCGCAACATGCATCGCTGGGCCGCCCACCTGATGGTGATTGCCGTCGAGCTGCACATGTTCCGCGTCTTCCTCACCGGCAGCTACAAGAAGCCCCGCGAGTTCAACTGGAACGTCGGCGTCATCCTGCTCGTGCTCACGCTGCTGCTTTCCTTCACCGGTTACCTGCTGCCGGACGATCAACTCGGGTTCTGGGCCGTTACCGTGGGAACCAACATGGCGCGCGCGACGCCGCTGCTCGGCCATGAAGGTCCATTCGGTCCGCAACTCGGCATGACGCCTTACAACGACGTTCGCTTCGGCCTGCTGGGCGGCTCCATCGTGGACGCCAATGCCCTGCTGCGGGCCTACATCTGGCATTGCATTGCCATCCCGATCATCGCTTCCGTGTTCATGATCGTGCACTTCTGGCGCGTGCGTAAGGATGGCGGCATCTCCGGCCCTGCCCCGGTCATGCTTACTTCCGAAGCCGATAAGCCGCGCCGCGCCCAATCGGCGGCAGGAACGTAAAGGACGTTTCAAAGTTTCTGTGTTTCAAAGTTTCGCGATGAGTGACCTTGAAACATTGAAACTTTGAAACATTGAAACTCAGGTTTTCTTATGAATTTGCACCAGCTCTGGACGATCGCCACCACGCCTGACAACATCCCCATTACGGCACTGCTGCCGCTTGTGCTGTTTTATGCCTGGCTGGCGGTGCGCCAGGCCAAGGCCAACGACCAGCTCATCGAGCAGCTCGAGGCCGACCCCGCGCTCGCCAAAACCCACCATCGCAAGGCCTGGCCTTTCCGCCCCGGATGGCAGAAGGAAGTCCACGTCTGGCCCTACCTGCTGAGGATGGAATTCCTGGCCGCGATTATCGTCACTATCATCCTCATGGTCTGGTCCATCACCATGAGCGCGCCGCTGGAAGAGCCTGCCAATCCCAATTTAACGATGAATCCTGCCAAGGCGCCCTGGTACTTCCTCGGCCTGCAGGAAATGCTGGTCTACTTTGATCCCTGGATCGCAGGCGTGGTCATGCCCACGCTCATCATCATCGGCTTGATGGTGATTCCTTACATCGACACCAATCCGCTGGGCGCCGGCTACTACACCGTGAAGCAGCGCAAGTTTTCCATCGCCACCTTCTGTTTCGGCTTCCTCGTTTTGTGGGTCTCGATGATCATCATCGGCACCTTTATTCGCGGTCCGGGATGGCAGTGGTTCTGGCCCGGCCAGACCTGGGACCACAATCGCTTAATTTACGAGGTGAATCGTGACTTGCCGGACTTATTCGGCATCACCTCCAACCTGGGCAAGGGGATTTTCGGCGCCATCATTGTGCTCGGCTATTTCGCGGTGGGCGGCTTCGTGATGACCGCGCTCTTCCGCCGCCGCATGCCGAAGGATTGGAAACGCATGAGCCTGATTCAATACCAGATCACGATGGGCCTGATGCTGATCATGCTCGCTCTGCCCATCAAGATCCTGCTGCGACTGGCGCTGCACATCAAGTATGTTTGGATTACGCCCTGGTTCAATATATGACGTTTCAGGTTTCGAGTTTCACGTTTCACGTTGCCAGGATCAGCGAAACGTATATCGATTCGCCCCTCGTGAAACTTGAAACGTGAAACCTTTTTAGGGACGACACGGGCCCTGTTTTGTAGGAGGAAGATTCGGTGCCGGAAGATCAAATTCCCGAGCAAGACCCGATCACGACCAGATCCTACGCCTTGCACTACACCATCGCTATCGTGGTGCTGATCGGGACGTTATTATGGGCCATGTGGGACGAGGCTTACGGCCAGCGTCCATGGAAGCGCTACCAGCGCGCTTTCCAGGATCGCTATGTCGCGTTCCTCAAGCAGGCACGCTCGCAATCGGCGCAGTCGGAAAAAGAACTGGAGACCAATCCCGACTACCACGCCCTCGACGATGCCTACCAGTCCGCCTACAAGTCGGCCCAACCCCGGATCGAGGAACTCAACCAGAAGCTCGCCGCCACTTCCGCCAACATTCTCGCCGTCCAAAGCGTCTTTACCGACAAGCGCGCCTACGTCAACGCCCTTACCTATGAGCTCGAAACCGACGACAGCGCCAGCGGCAAAGCCTCCAAGCAGAAGAACCTCGACAAGTACAAGGCGCAGCAATTTGAGGTGGTCTATCCCGACGGCACCCGCAAAAAATACAACTTTCAGCAACTCGAAGAAACCTACAACCAGCTGAAGGACGAAAAGGGCCGGCTCGGCGGCGAGCTCGGCGATCTGCTCAAGCCCATCAACGAGGCCAAGCTTGCCCGCGACACCTGGATCAAGGAACACATGGTGTCGCTCACCCCCGATGCTCTTCGCGGTCTGCAGAACAAGACCGCCGACTGGGATCCCAAGATCGTCCAGATCAACGTCGCGGAAGCCAACATCGTGGACCGCTGCGAGTCCTGCCACATGGGCGCGCGCGAGCCCGTTCGCATCACCGCCGCGCTGATGACTCCCAAGGGAAGCAAGTCTCCCGACGAGTACGCGCTTGCCTTCACCAGCCATCCTGAGCCTGAACTGCTCAAGGTCCACGACCCCGACAAGTTCGGCTGCTCGCCCTGTCATCAAGGCAATGGCCGCGCCACCACCAGCGTCGAAAAAGCGCATGGCTACTACGAGCACTGGCTCTGGCCGCTATTCCGAAAAGCCAACGTCGAAGCCGGCTGCCAGACCTGTCACCAGGCCGACATGTTCCTCCAGGCCGGCGCCGTCGGCCAGACCATCAGCGACGGCAAGTTCCTCTTCCGCCAGCGCGGCTGCAACGGATGCCACCGCTACGAAGGCTACGATCGCGAACCCGAAGAGCTGCTCAACATTGGCCAGCAGATCAAGCAGATGGAGCAGCAGCAGCGCGACAACCTGCGCGAAGCTTCCATCTCCATGAAGCAGGCGGATACCGCCGAAACCAACGACGAAGCCAACCGCCTCAATCAGCGCGCTGAGGCCTTGCGCGTCGAAAACAGCAAGATCGCGGGCCGCATCGAGCAGCTCGACCTCCGCTCCTCTTCCCTGCTGCGCGACATGAAGAAGATTGGCCCCGATCTTAAGGAAGTTCGCGAAAAGCTCAACAAGAACTGGATACCCGTCTGGCTGAAGAAGCCCACCGACTTCCGTCCTAACACCAAGATGCCGAACTTCCGCCTCAACGATGACCAGATCAAGGCGATCTCGGCTTACCTGTGGCAATCGGCCCTTCACGACCAGTTGCCCAAGGCGCCGGCCGGCAATGCCGCCCGCGGCAAGGAACTGTTTGAATCCCGGGGCTGCCTCGCCTGCCACTCCAACGGTGAAGGCGCCGACCGGATCGGCGGCGATTTCGCTGCCAATCTCACCCGCCTCGGCGAAAAAGCGAATTACGATTACATCTTCCGCTGGATCAAGAACCCGCGCGTCCGCACCCGCCCTTACTGCCCGTATGAGAAAAAGGACATTGGCCCTGAGGATTACGCCAAGAAGGGCCTGCCCTACGTCTTCGATTTCGATCACAGCAAGTGTCCCAACGACGGTCACGAGCTGCAGATCGAGCAGATGACGGTCATGCCCAGCCTGCGCCTCGCCGACGACGAGGTCGCCGACATCGCCACCTTCCTGCTCTCGCAAAAGCGCCAGGATCCCTCCGCTTATCCCGAAGCCGCCTACATGGACGATCCCAGGCTCAAGGCCGAAGGCAAGAAGTGGATCTTGCACTTCGGCTGCGCCGGCTGCCATGAGATAGCGGGCTTTGAAGAGGAAGGCCGCATCGGTACTGAGCTTACTCAGGAAGGCAGCAAGCCCATCGAGCGCCTCGATTTCGCCCTGCTTACCAGGCCCGCTGAGGACGGCAAGGAGCCGATCAAGGACGCCGCCATCCGCGAGCGACTGCCCGAAGGGCCGGCCACGCACGATTGGTATAACCACAAGGGCTTCTTCGAACACAAGCTCGCCATGCCCAATGTGTACGACCAGGGCATGATCAAGAGCGAGACGGAAAAACTTCGCATGCCGGATCCCCATCTCACCAAGGAGCAGATCCGCGCCATCACCACGTTCCTTCTTGGCAGCCAGGAAACTTCCCTTCCCGCGAGTTACCAGTACCGTCCTGAAGACGCCCGACGCGACATCCAGGAAGGCTGGTGGATCGTGCGCAAGTACAACTGCGTCGGCTGCCACCAGTTCACCCCCGGACAGGCCACCGCTCTCGAAACCGTGCCGCGCTACCAGGATGCCAAGGAAACCTTGCCTCCCAAGCTCCTCACCGAGGGCGCCCGCGTCGATCCCGAGTGGCTGCTCCGCTTCCTCTCGAACCCGTCGTTGGCCTCGAACCCCGCCGATCAGCATAAGAACGGCATCCGTCCGTATCTCGCAGTCCGCATGCCTACGTTCTTCTTCTCGGAAAACGAGCTGCGCAAGCTGGTCCGCTTCTTCCAGGCCCTTTCCCAGCAGCCCATTCCCTACATTCCGCAGAAGCAGCAGTTGCTGACGGCCAGCGAAGCTGACATGGCGCGTGCTCTCTTTACCAGCCAGGCCGCACCTTGCCTGAAGTGCCACGCCACCGGCGACCCGGCGCACGACAAGACCGCCACCGCGCCCAATTTCCTCTTCGCCAAGGAGCGCCTCAAGCCCGGCTGGACCGAGCGGTGGCTCATGGATCCCGCCAACATCAGCCCCGGCACCGCCATGCCCTCCGGCCTCTTCAAGAAGGACGACAAGGGACGCATCGTCTTCGCCGGGCCCACGCCGGCCTCCTTACAAAACTATCCCCAGGATCAAACCAAGCTACTGGTTCGATACATCTTTCAGTTGACGCCGGAGGAGCAGCGCCGCCTGTCGGCTCAGTTGCCGCGCAGCGCTGCCCCTGCCAAAAAGACCTCGAGCACGGTCAAGCCCGGTTCCAACTCGGGCGCGGGCCAGAATTGATCATCGCCGTTGGGTGGCCCACCCTGGCTGCTTCTGCTAGGGTGGGTTCTCTTAACCCGCTCGCGGTAAAATGTTGAGATTTCCTATGGGCTCAATTACTGAACGGAGAGGCAGTCACATTATGAAAATTAGATCGATCCTCGTACTGCTCACGCTTGCTCTCCTCGCATTGCTGCTCGCTTGCAGCAAGAAAGAGGAACCCCAGGCCAGCAACAAGGCTGAAGAAAAGGCAGCCACCGCCGCCGCCCCGGCTACACCCGTTGACCCCGCCACCGCCGCTACCATTACCGGCAGTGTCAAGTATCCCGGCGCCGTTCCCAAGGCCGCCAAGATTGACATGAGCCAGGATCCCGCCTGCAAGGGCGACAATACCGTCGAGACCATCGTGGCCAGCAACGGCAATCTCGAAAACGCTTTTGTCTATGTGAAGGACGGTCTCGGCAGCCGCACCTTTGACGTCCCTAAGGATGCCGTCCAGCTTGACCAGAAGGGCTGCCGTTATCACCCCCATGTCCTGGGCATCATGACCGGCCAGAAGTTCGAGGTCATCAACAGCGATCCCACCACTCACAATATCCACCCCACCCCGAAAGACAATCGCGAGTGGAACGAGTCGCAGCCTCCCAAGGCTTCTCCTATCGACAAGAGCTTCGCCCGCGAAGAAATCATGCTTCCGGTGAAATGTAACCAGCATCCCTGGATGAAGATGTACATTAACGTGGTCAAGAGCCCCTATTTCGCGGTCACTGACAAGGATGGCAAGTACACGCTGAAAGGGCTGCCGCCGGGCACCTACACCATCGCTGTCGTGCACGAAAAACTCGGCACTGAAACCCAGCAGGTCACGGTTGGCGCCAAGGAATCGAAGACCGTCGACTTCACCATGAAGGGCGGCGGCCCCGGCGCCATGCAGTAGAGGAATCCAGAATGAATTTAGAATGCAGAATGTCAGAGCAGCGGCATTCTGCATTCTTCGTTCACAATTCTGCATTGGAGTAACGTTCTGCATTCACTAACCACACCTTATAACGCAGCCCACCACCGCTTTGCCGCCCTGGTCGCTTTCTGCACTTTTCTGCTCATCATCGCCGGCGCCCTGGTCACCAGCAACGAAGCCGGCCTCGCCGTCCCCGATTGGCCGACTTCGTTCCATCATTGGCCCGTTACCTACGGCTACTTCAGTGTTCCCATGGTGGGCGGCGTTCGCTGGGAGCACGGCCATCGCATCATCGCGCAAGTGGTCGGCGTCCTCACCATCATTCTTGCTGTTTGGACATCCAAGGTCGACCGCCGTCCCTGGATGCGCAAGCTTGGCTGGGCCGCCCTCGGCACGGTGATCGCACAGGGCGTCCTCGGCGGCATCACCGTTCTGAATTACCTGCCGCCCAGTATCTCCTCCGCCCACGCTACCCTCGCCCAGACGTTCTTCTGCCTGGTCGTCGCGCTCTGGCTCTTCTCCGGCCGCACCTGGGTGCAGGAGCCGCGCATGCAGCTTCCGACCAAGCGTCCGAGCCTCCCTTGGCTGGCAAGCGCCGCCGTCCTCTGCGTTTACCTGCAATTAATTCTCGGAGCCGCCTTTCGCCATCACGGCATCAAACTTCTGCCGCACATCATCAGTGCTGCGGTCGTGACTTTTGTTCTGCTTTGGACCGTCGTGCGCGTGCTCAGCGAATATTCGCAAGTCCAGCAACTCCGCCGTCCGGCTCTCATGCTGCTGACCCTTTTGATGGTCCAGCTTGCGCTCGGCTTCGGCTCCTGGCTCACCCGGGTTGAGTGGGGACATGACACTCCCCAGCCGCTTGCGCCCATGGTGTACACCACCGTCGCCCACGTTTCCGTTGGCGCGCTTCTCCTGGCGACTACCGTCGTCATCGCCATTCAGGCATGGCGCCACGTCGCCATTCCCACTGCCGAGCGCGTGCCCGCCCATGCAAAGCCGGTGGCCGTATGAGCACCGTTCAACCCCCAATTCCCTCCCAGGAACTTGTGGCACACGCGCCCTCGCGCGTGCGGGTCCAGCAGCTCGCGCGCGATTATTCCGAGCTCATCAAGCTTCGCGTCACCTCGCTGATTGTCCTCAGCGCCTGGGCTGGAGCCTATTTCGCCGCCCCGCGCTCCGGACTGCCCGAGCTATCCTGGGCCATCCTGCACGCCTGCATCGGTATTTCTCTCATCGCTGCCGGATCCGCCGCGCTCAACGAGGTCTTCGAGAAGGACGTTGACGCCCTCATGCGCCGCACCGCGCATCGTCCGCTGCCCTCCAATCGCATGAGCATGGTGCATGCCGCCATGGTTTCGGGAATTCTGGTCTTCGGCGGCGCGCTTTACCTCGCGCTCTTCTGCAACCTGCTGACCGGATGCCTCGCGCTGGCCACCGCCATCGTCTATCTTGCCGCCTACACGCCGCTCAAGCGCGTTTCCCCCGTTTGTACTTTTGTTGGCGCCTTTCCCGGCGCCATGCCGCCGCTGCTCGGATGGACCGCCATCCGCGGACGCATCGACGTTGAAGGCCTTATCCTTTTCGCCATCGTCTTCTTCTGGCAGTTCCCGCACTTCTATTCCATCGCGTGGCTCTACCGCGAGGACTACCAGCGCGCCAATATCCGCATGCTCCCCGTGGTCGAAGTCACCGGCAAAGCGACCTCGCGCGAAATCGTGCTCTACTCCATTGCCCTCTTGCCCGTCAGCATTGCTCCGACATTGCTGCACATGTCCGGCTGGATCTATCTCACCGGAGCTATCCTCTTCGGGTCCGTGCTCCTCTGGTACGGCGTCCGCCTCGCCACCTTCAAGCAGCCTCTGACCTCAGGCCATTCCAAGCGCCGCGCCCGCCAGTTGCTGCTCGCAACCGTCTTCTACCTCCCGCTCCTGTTCGCCCTCATGATGCTCAACGCGCGCTGAACGAATTCGCCGAAGGCATTTCAATCGCCGCAACCGGGAGCCTTGCGCCTGCTAAAATGGCTTGTGGCCGTGTCCGCCGAAGTCTCACCACAACTTGCCGCGCAGGCGCCTGTCATCCAGGTCGCCGGCCTGCGCCATCTCTACGACGGACGTCCTGCGCTCGACGGCGTCTCTTTTGACGTCCGTCCGGCGGAAATCTTCGGCCTGCTTGGCCCCAACGGCAGCGGCAAAACCACGCTCTTCCGCATTCTTTCGACCCTCATGCTGCCCTCCGGTGGGCGCGCCCTCATCATGGGCCACGACGCCTCGACCGACCCCACTGGTTTGCGCCAGCACATCGGCGTCGTTTTCCAGGCGCAAAGCATTGACGTGAAGCTGAGCGCCGCCGAAAATCTGCGCCACGTCGGGCACCTTTACGGCTTGAGCGGTGCCTCGCTGAACCAGCGCATCACCGAGATGCTGGTCCGCGTCGGCCTCGCCGACCGCGCCAACGATCGCGCCGAGACCTTCTCCGGCGGCATGCAGCGTCGCCTGGAACTTGCCAAGGGCCTGCTGCATCATCCCTCGGTGCTGTTGCTCGACGAACCCACCACCGGCCTCGATCCCGGCGCGCGCCGCGATCTCTGGCAGTACCTGCAAATCCTGCGCCAGCAGGAACGCGTCACCGTCATCGTCACCACGCACCTGATGGAGGAAGCCGAGCGCTGCGATCGCCTCGCCATTTTGAGCCACGGCAAGCTGGTCGCCCTCGGCACCCCGGCGGAACTCAGGCGTGAAATCGGCGGTGACGTCATCCTGCTCGAGGCTTCCGATCCGGAATCGCTCGCGCAGCGAATCAAGGAGCGTTACCGGCTCGATGCCACTGTGATCGGCGGAAAGGTGCGCCTGGAGCGGGAACACGGGCATCGCTTCGTGACCGATGTGGTCGAAGCCTTTCCCGGCGAGATTCAATCCCTATCGGTCAGCAAGCCGACCCTGGAAGACGTCTTCATCCATCGCACCGGGCATCGTTTCTGGACCGAAAACGCTGGCGAGAAGGAGGAGGTTTGAAATTGGAGACTTGAGAATGTGAAATTTGCTCGGCTTGCCGACTTCGCAGGACAACCCTGAATCCCGGACAGCGACGAATTTCAACTTTTCAAATTTCAGATTTCCAAATTCTCCATGACTACAGCCATCCAATCCGTTCCCGTGCCGTCGGTTGGGACCATCATTCCTGCGGTCTCGCTGTGGTGGCGCGAGGTGGTTCGCTTCTATCGCCAGCGCTCGCGCGTCGTCGGTGTCATCGCCTCCCCGGTCCTGTTCTGGATCGTCATCGGCTCCGGCTTCGGCACCTCCTTCAACGGCGGCAGCGGCGCCGGCAACCAGCACTATCTCGATTACTTCTTTCCTGGCGCGCTGATCATGATTGTTCTGTTCACCTCCATCTTCACCATGATGTCGGTGATCGAGGACCGCAAGGAAGGCTTCCTGCTCTCCGTTCTGGTCGCGCCTGTCAATCGCTCCGTGATCGTGCTGGGCAAAGTTCTCGGCGGCACCACGCTTGCCATGATTCAAGGACTGGTCTTCCTCTGCTTTGCGCCCGCGCTCGGCATCCACTTCAGCCTGGCGCAGTTCGGCCTCATCGTACTCGACGTTTTTCTCGTCTCGTTCTCCCTGACCGCGCTCGGCTTCATCATTGCCTGGCCCATGGATTCCTCGCAGGGCTTTCACGCCGTTATCAACCTGTTCCTGATTCCGCTGTGGCTGCTCTCGGGCGCGCTGTTCCCGCTCACCGGCGCTTCCGGATGGATTCGCCTGCTGATGCGCATCAATCCGCTGACTTACGGCAACGAAGCCCTGCGCGCGCTGCTCTTCCCCAACAGCGCCATCTTCGCCGTGAGCACTTGCCTGGTTGTATTGGCGGGATTTTCCCTGGTGATGTTCGTGGTCGCGTTCCTGGTCGCCAATCGCCGCACCACGAAACCTGCAGCGTAGTAATCAGTAGTTGGTAGTAGTAGCTGGCAGCTCGGCTGATCTCCTCCAAACTACCAGCTACGAGCTACCGCTACCTGCCTCGCTCCCGCTCCGCGATCGCCTTTTCTGTCTGCACGGCCTGGTCTCGCACGCGGTCCGGCATGTTTGCCTGGCCCCTCTCGTAAGCCCGCACCGCCGGCAAATCTTCCTTCTCGCCCACCAGGTAGAGCGCCCGTAGCGCCTCCCACACCTGCTCAGGACCCGGATCCATCACCGCCAGGCCGCTTCCGGCCTGCACTTGCGCCCCTCGCGTCACGCTGAACGAGCGCACCCGGCCCGCAATCGGCGACCGCGCTTCGACCGTCGATCCGTTGACGTCGAGCTTCGCAATCGTTCCGTTCTGACGAATCGCTTCCCCCACCTTCGCCAGGTCTGTCACCCTTCCGGCGTGCGGCGCATTCACCTTCACCGGCTGCAGCATCTCGATCAACTGCGGACGCCCGCTGGCATCGCCGAATCGAACCAGCGACAGCGCGGCGTTGTAGCGGACCATCGGGGACGGATCCTTCAGCATCGGCAGCAGCGCCTGGTGAAATTCCGCTCGCGTGTTGTCCTGGCCCATGATCCACGCGTCCGTGTTGCGGATTTCCTCCACTGGGCTGGAGGCCAGGCGAACCGCGTCCAGATACCAACGTTGCGCGCTTGGATCGTGCCGTCCCATGCGCTCGCCGAGTTGCACCAACGCGTGCTGAATGTGGCGAGGCTTTTGCTGGTCGTGGATGTACTGGTCGAGTTCCCCGTCGGTGAGCTGGCGTCCGAACCAGGTGCTGTGCCAGAACAGAAACGGCAGCAGCACGATCGCCCACGCCACCACGAAGAACAGGATCCGGTTCCGCACCGACATCCGCTTGTGCTCGAAGTTTGCGTCTTTCACGATCGGGGTCGGTAAAGGCAAGAATCCCTCATTCCTCGATATCGACGTCGAGTACGCGGTCCTGCTCGAGATAATGGGACATGGCGTACTGCGCCAGCAGGCTGGTCGCGACCATCACTTCCGCGCCGATCCATTCGCCCTTCGGGTGGGGAATGTTCGCCGGATGCTTGCACTCGCCGCTGGAGCCGAATTCAGGCCCGAAGAACGCGCCCTGGTTCTCCGGAAACTGATGAATCCCATACCACGCTTCGTGGCCAATGGTCCCACCAACATCGATCTTGAGCTTCACGATCGGCATATTCATACGGGCGCGCGGAAGATCTGGTACAGCATCAAGTAAATCACAACCCCGGTGATCGAGACATAGAGCCAGATCGGGTAGGTCCAGCGCGCGATTCGCCGGTGGCGCTGGTCCCGCCGTCGCAGCCCGAGCGTCAACGTGATGATGACCAGCGGCGGAATCGAGGCCGCCAGCAGCGTGTGCGTGATCAGGATAGCGAAATAAATCGGACGCGAGATGCCTTGTCCCTGGAAATGCACGCTGCCGACGTGCGCGTGATAGTAAATGTAGGAAGCGAAGAACAGCGACGACGTCGCCACTGCCGCGATCATCAGCCCGCGGTGGACCACCACGTTTCCGCGGCGAATGAACTTGTGCGCCGAGGCGATCAGGATCGCGCTGGTTCCATTCAGGACCGCGTTCACCGTCGGTAACAATGACAAGTTGGTATTCGTATCCGTGGCTCAGTACGGCATCACGCCGACTTCCTTCTCCACTTCGACCGTGTCCACCATGACGATGGCGTCCCACGGGCAGCCGTCGAGGAAGGCGCCATCCGGACCCTTGCTGGTGCACTTCTTGCAGCCGATGCAGAGAATCGGATCGACCTGGATGCGGCCGAAGGGCGGATGGTCTTCATCCGGGACCCAGAACATGCAGTCTTCCACCGGACAATATTCGACGCAGGCCGGCGACCCCGCGCATCCGGTGCAGCACTCGGTGATCACCGCCAGCTCTTTCGGCTTCTTCTTGCGCACCGTGGTCAGGCCTTTGGATCGAGGCTCTTGCTTCAGCTCGTCGGGAACCATGCCGGGATTGGCTTCGGAGGCGGTGGACATGTTGTTTTTCAGTATCTCAGTATTTCTGTAACTCGGTACTCCGATGGGCCGCGGTCTGTCAATCTCTCAGTCGCAACGTCTTTGCTGACGGACTGATAGGCTGACTATCCTGCCGCGATATGTTCGCTGAGCGCGGCTTCGATGTCGTCGGGCGTCAGCTTCTCTCCGTCATTGAGGCGCTTCAGAATGGCATCGACGATGTCTTTGGCCTCGTCCTTACGGTAGTTCTTGATGAATCCGTCGTAAAAGTGCTCGCCGGAAAGGGCCCGATTGATCTCCCATTCCTTGTTGTTTTCGTTCAGCTCGGTGTAATACACAACCCGGTACTTGCCGGTATAGGCCGCTTCGCGGTAAATCTCGAACATCACCTTGTCGGATTCCATCGCCATCCGTTCAGAACCTCGCCCGGTTTCATTGTAACAAACGCGCTGGAGCCGGTGGTCGATGGTTCATGGCGGAAGATGGGCCGGGCGCAGTAGGACAAAGGGCGCGATCCAGGTCTTGGTTTAAACGAGGCAACGCGGTCACAGAAATACACCGAGGCCGATTCCCCGGTGCGCCTCGGTGCTGATCGGTGTCCTGGTGGTGAGCTGGACCTTACTTCTGCATGGACGCCATGCGGCGCTTCATCTCTTCGGGAGTGACATCCTCGAAGTGCGTCGAGAGCGTCCAGTGATGCCCGAACGGATCGGTAATGGTGCCGTTGCGGTCTCCGTAGAACTGATCTTTCACCTCTTGCTTGACCTTGGCGCCATGCTCGATCGCTCTCTTGAACACCGAATCGACGTTTTCGACGTACAGCATGATCAACCCCGGGCTTCCGCCCAGCGTTTCCGGGCCCTGGTAGCCCATTTCCGGGTATTCGTCGGCCAGCATGATATGGGAGTCCCCGATCTGGGTCTCAGCGTGCCCGATGCGGCCGTCCGGCATCGGAAAGCGCATCACTTCCGCCGCTCCGAACACCTCCCGGTACCAGTCCAGCGCTTGGGCCGCCTTGCCCTTGCTGATCATCAGGTACGGGGTCGCGGTGTGATACCCGGCGGGAACGTAGTGGGCTTTAGTGGACGCGGTTGCCATAATTCCTCCTCCCCTCGTAAGACGTCAGTCTAGCAAGAGGCAGAATTGCAGCGGGTTAAAAGATGTAAAAAACAGTTTTGGGTAGGGCACGGCTTGAGCCATGCCGCCCAGGACCGTCAATGATGGGGGCTTTACTGACCGCCTGACCGACTCTCTCAGTCTCCCGCCATTTCCACCATGTCCTGCGACGGCTGCTCCGCGCCGGCGATCGATATCAGCTCCGCGGGTGCTGTTTCTTCCGTGCCACAGCAACCCGCCTTGGAGCCGACACTGGCGGCCAAAGTTAATTCGTGACGCAGGCGCTGCTCGAATTGCTTGAGCTGCTCTTCCACCGTAAGCTGCTTCTGGTTGTTGCGCACCATGTCTTCGCGGTAGCGCTTCAGGAAGTAGCCGATGGTTTCGACCCGGATCTTGATCGACCCGGTCGGCTTGTTCTCGTCGATGTCCTTGAAGCAGAAGTATGGTGTGCCGGAGTGCTCCACGACTTCCTCGATCACCGTGTAGATCGGCGCGTCGTGGCCGCACTTGAAGCTGGAAAGCTCCAGCGCCACCAGGTTCGGGTGGCGCGCGATATACTTCGCCGCCCACACCTTGCGCGTCGTGTTCTCCGAGTACGAGTTCTTCCACGCGTCGCTGACGTCCAGCGGGTGCGAGATCACGCCCATCTTGACTTCGTCTCCAAACAGCTTCCAGATGATCTCGTCATCCAGCGGCAGCGAGTCCTGGGAGAAGATCGGGTAACCCAGCTTCTGGAATTCCTCCAGGATTTCGTGGTTGATGCCAGGATCGTTGTGGTACGGCCGCCCCAGCAGCACGATGCCGAGCTTGTCCTCGCGTTCCAGCTTCTTCAGCACCTCGCGGGCGGTGCCGCGCATGATCTCGTTGTCGAACCTCAGCATCGCCTGGAAGCCCTGCTCCACGGCGCGGTAGTTCTCCTCCTCGCTCAAGCCGAGGATCTCTTTCCAGTCGTCGTACATCTGGCGATGCGCGACCTTGGGATCGGTCAGCTCGATGAGCGTGTCCTTCCAGATCACGCCCTTTTCCGTGAACAGGTCGGACTCCTTGGTGAACGCGGCTTTCACCGACGCCGGCGTGGCCGTCACCGTCGGACAGGCGCGCGAGCTCTGCGTCTTCACCAGGAAGGTGGGCAGCGAATCGATCATCGGGAAGAAGATGATGTCCAGCTGCTTCTTCGGATGAATGGCGTAGAGCAGGTTGTGCACGTGCGGAATGCCGACCTTGGACGGGAAGCACGGGTCAATCGCGCCGCGCTTCGCGCCTTCCTTGTAAAGCTGCTCGCTGGTGTACTCCGACCAGATCAGGTTTTCCGCTTTCACCCCCAGCGATTCGAAGTAGGCGGTGAAGAACGGTCCGCAGGAGTACATGTTCAGCGCCTTCGGCATGCCGATCTTCAGTTCCGAGCGCTTCTTCATCAGCTCAGCGCGTTTCTTCTGCGCCGCCGTGAATTGCAGCTTGGGCAGCGGGTCGGCCACCACCGGTGGCTCGTAGCTCTTGAATGCCGCCTTGGCTGCGATCTCCACCAGGTTCGGGTTTTCTTTCTTGATGGCGTCGATGTCGCCCTTGATGACGCGCATCTCCTCGACGTTCTCCACCGTTCCCTTCTCGCAGGTGGCGATGATCAACCGCTGCGCGCCGTCGGCCAGCGGCACCTTGGTCTTCACCGGCGGCTTGTAGTTCGGGTTCGGCGTCATCGTCGTCACATCGATGAACGTGCGCAGGCATTTGTTCTTGCAGAAATAGCAGCGCGTGGCTTCGTTGCGCGTGGTGGTAAAGCTGATCGAGGCCACTTGGTCAAGCCCGATGAACGTCGTCTGCTTGCCGTTCTCCCACAACCGCACCGCTTCAAAGGCGCAACCGATGGCGCCCGCTTCCCCGCAGTGCTGGTGGACAATCACCTCCGGCTTGATTTCCTTGCCCTTGAAGCGTGACTCGATGAAGTCCACCTGCGACTTCACAGCCGCCAGGTTGTGCTGCGTTCCGCCCTGCAAAATGAACTTGCGCCCGATCGCCGACAGGTTCGGAATCTGCGACACGTACAGCCAGATGTTCTTCGGCAGCACGTTGCACAGCCCCGCCATGATCTCTTCCGGCTTCCAACCCTGGCGCTGGAAGTCCACGATGTCGGACTGCATGAACACCGCGCAGCCGTAACCGAACTGCGGGTAGCCCTTGGCGTTGAAGGCGATGTCGGCAAATTCCTCCACCTTGAAGCCGAAGCTCTCGCAGGTCCCCTGCAGGAAGTAACCGTTGCCCGCCGAGCATTGCGTGTTCAGCTTGAAGTCCTTCACCCGCCCATCTTTCAGGATGATGATCTTGATGTCCTGGCCGCCCACGTCGCAGATTACGTCCGCGTCGGCGTAGAAGTGAAGCGCAGCCTGGGTGTGCGCGACGGTTTCCACCAGCGCCACGTCGGCCCCCACGGCGTCCTTCAGGATGTCCTTGGCGTAGCCGGTCGTTCCTACACCTAACACTTTAAGGGTTGCCCCTTGATCGCTGACCTGCTTGGCTACTTTTGCCACCACTTCTTGCGTGTCTTCGATCGGGTTTCCCTTCGAGAGCTGGTAGGTCTTGCACAGCACGTTGCGGTCCTTGTCCACCAGCACCGCCTTCGTCGAGGTCGACCCGCCGTCGATCCCGATGAAGCCTTCCACCACCTGCCCGGGCTGGAACGTGCTCGCAATAAATTTCTTCTTGGTGTATTTCGTCTTGAACTCGTCAAGCTCTTCCGGCGACTTGGCAAGCGCCTGCGCTCCGCCCTTCTTCGCTTTCTCCTGCGCCCGGCCCTCGGTGATATACCACTCCAGCTTTTCGAACCCGGTATAGAGGCCGATGCCCGGATCCTCCGACTTGCCGTACTCCACCGCTCCGATGCAGGCAAAGTACTGCGCATTGTCAGGCGTGGTGATCAGCTCTTCTGGGTTCACGCCCTCGGGCAGCGGGTAATTGCGCTCTTCCCATATCTTCGGGATGTTCACTTTCCAGCAATCGCGCATGCCCTTGATGTAGCAATTCGGCCCGCCCAGCAGGAGAACCACCGGGCGCAGCGTGTTGCCGCGCGTCAAAACTGACAGGTTCTGCTGCACGATGGACTCAAACAGCGACGCCATCAGCTCATCGGGAGGGACGCCCTGCTTCTGCAGGCCGTTGATGTCGGTCTCGGCAAACACCCCGCACTTGCCCGCCACCGGGTGCAGCTTCAGACCCTTGTAGCCCATCTGGCAGAGCTGGTCGGAAGGGATGCGGAGCTTGGCATTGATCTTGTCAATCACCGCGCCCGTGCCGCCGGCGCACTTATCGTTCATCGACGGCAGCTTCTTCTTCTTGCCGGTCTCGGGGTCTTCCTTAAAGATGATGATCTTGGCGTCCTGTCCGCCAAGCTCGATGACCGACCCGCACTGCGGGTAAAGCTTTTCTACCGCCAGCGAAACCGCGTTGACTTCCTGCACGAACTTCGCGCCAATGTGCTTGGCGATCCCCGAGCCGCCCGACCCGGTGATGAACGCCCGGAAATTCTCCGTCGGCGTGTTGGGGAAGTCGGCGGAGATGGCTTTCAGCATCTCGATGGCCTTCTCCGGCTGCTTGGTCTCGTGGCGCTGGTAGTCCGCCCACAGGATGTCGTCGGTGTTGCCGTCAATGATGACGACCTTGACGGTGGTGGAACCAACATCCAACCCCATCCAGAGCTGGTCGTACTTTTTCTGCGGGTCAGCCTTTTCGGTCAGTCCGGGCATTTGTCCTCTCAGCGTTTCGAGGTTTCTCGTTTCGCGTTTCACGTGGCTGCGGACACGTGAAACATGAAACTTGAAACGTGAAACGTTGCTAATGAGCTTCCTGGTGGTACGGCACTTGCGCGCCCATCTTCTCGGCGACGTGGATGGCGAAATTCGGCGCCGTGCCGATCACGCCCTTGTACTTCGGCACCTTGTACAGCGCCGCCTGCATTTCCGGATGCGCTTCCACGAAGGCGTGCAGTTCGTCGGCGGTCTTGCCGACCTTCCCCAGCACTTCCTTCATCTCGATCTTCGCCTTCGCCTTCGCCTCCCCGAGCGCCATCTGGACCCGGCTGTGGGCGTTGATCTCGCCTTCACCCGAAGTTTCGATGGGCAGGAAGATCATGTCCTTGTAATGCGCCACCACCGCCGACTGCGCTCCGTCCGATTGGGTCGACGGCATGCAGCCGAACGGCTTCAGCGAAAGCACCATGTGGCACAGTTCCTTGTTTGAGTAATAAATGTTCTTCGCCACTTCCAGGTGGCCTTCGCCGCCGCCGGCGCGCGAGTTGTAATAAGGATGTCCGAGGCGCTGCAGTTCGTACTGGTTCACCAGCCGGTGTGCCGTGCCACCCAGCGAGTCAATGATCTTGTGGTACTCGCGCGCGAAGATGACTTCCGCCACCTTCAGCTTGGCCAGCTTCTGCCGGTAGTTCAGTTCGATCTTCGCCTGCTTGTCCAGGCGCCACGCCGGAGGCAGGACCGCGCCTTCTTCCAGGCCCTTGGTGTCCCGGATCTTCTGCACTACCTGGTGGATCATGTACATGATCCAGGTGCCGACCGGCTCCACGATGATCTGCGCGCCCTCCCTCACCAGGAACGGGAACATGTTGAAGTTGCCGTCGCCTTCGGTAGTCTGCGCCCAGAACTCGCCCGTGATCTTCACGATCGGCTTCACCCTCAGCCGGTCTACCTTGATGGTGTTAAAGCGGTCGCGAACGTGGTTCAACGCGGTCACGTAGTCGTCGCTGTAGAGCTGGTTCAGGAACTTGCCAAGGTACTCGACCGTCCCCTTCATCGGGATCTTCTGCCCAAGCTTGCCCAACGCTCCCTCGATTGACCACGGTGACTTCTTCTTTAAGACTTCGTGCATGTAGTCGACGCACTCGTCCAGGATGGCATCGGTTTCGCCGGCATTGACCTCGAACGGACGGATCTGGTGCGCGATCTCGTTGATCACGTCGCCCATGTTCATCGCGTTCAGCAGGTTGAGGAAGAAGTCCAGGTTCATGCACAGCCCGGCTTCGGCTTCGCTCTGGTTCAGGCCGCCGGACTGCTGGAACAACATCACCCGGAAGCCGTCAAAACCGGCATTGCGCAGCGCCAGCCGGTACTCGGCTTCGTACATCCCGAAGCGGCACGGCCCGCACGCGCCGGCGGTGAGGAAGATGTAGTTGTTCAGCAGGTCTTCTCGCCGGACGCCGGATTCCTCCAGCTTCTGCAGGTACTGCACCAGGTTTCCGACCGTGAAATAGGTCGGATTGCACTGGCCGTTGTTGCCGTATTCCTTGCCCAACTGGAAAGCTTTGACGTCGGGCACCGGCACCACTTCGCAGCGGTAACCAAGGCCCTCCAGGGCGCCGTGGATCAGCTTTTCGTGCTTCCACGTCAGGCCGCCAAAAAGCAGCGTGGTCTTGTGTCGCTGCTCCTTGGTGAAGGTGTGCTCAATGGGCTTATGGAAGTGGTGTACCTGCTTGTGAACCACGCCCGCCTCTTTTTCCAGGCGCGCGCGCTCTTCGGCAACACGCTGGCGGATCATGTCCTCGAGCGATGAAATCTGCACTAAGCCTTGACCGCTGGCAGGAATCTGCGTAGATGTGCTCATTTCCTCACCTTCGCCCCGGATAGGGGTGTGCCGAGTTGCCCTCTGCCATCCTCACCTGGGCATGCTTCGGGCGCTGACCATTCTCAGGGTCCGAAACAGGAACGAAGAATGGATTGTGTCGAACGGGGGAAAATCGCGGTCAAGCGGCGGAGTGGTGAGCCGAGCGGAGCGGCACGACTGCGACTTTTCAGCAACTTACGGACAAAAATGTGACAAGTGTAGCTTTCAGCTATCAGCTTTCGGCGGTCAGCTTACGGCGCTTCTGCTGGCAACGCTGGTGGCGGGCCGCCTCGGCTGAATGCTGATGGCTGATCGCTGACAGCTCTGCTACACTGGCCGCTTCCAACCGCATTCTTCAGGAGCATTTCATGGCGAAAAGCGTAAATAAGGTCATTCTGGTCGGACACCTGGGCAAGGATCCCGAGGTCAAGTACACGCCGCAAGGCACGCCCGTGGCCAAGTTCACCCTGGCGACCAACGAGCGCTTTAAGGATAAGGACGGCAACTGGCAGGACCGCACCGAGTGGCACAGCCTGGTTGCCTGGCAGAGAACGGCGGAAATTGTCGGCGAGTACTGCAAGAAAGGCAGCCAGATCTACATCGAAGGCCGCCTCAAGACCGACTCCTGGGACGACAAGGAAACCGGGCAAAAGAAATATCGCACCGACATCGTGGTCAATGACCTGGTCCTGCTGGGTGGACGCGGCGGCGGCGGTGGCGATATGGGAGAAGGTGGCGGTGGACGCTCGCGCAGCGCAGGCGCGCAAAATTTCGATCAGCGCCAGCCCGAACCCGAGCACGCAACCAGCACCCAGATTACGGACGAAGACATTCCGTTCTAGCTTTCAGCTGCTATCCAGCTCTCAGCCCGGGTTGGCGCATGCCTTCAGGCCTGCAGAAAACCGTGCCACACCAGGGTGGCGCAGGCCTTCAGGCCTGCGGAAAAACCTGGCCAAATATTTGTCAATCCGAGCGGGCGTACCGAGCGGAGCGAAGGAGCCCGCGAGGAATCTAAGTTTTGTGAGTTTCTGCGGGACCGGTGGCTCACCCTGGCTGCTTTTGCCAGGGTGGCAACCAAAGCTCTTTCGCAAACCAATCAGTGGACGTCTATGCCGCCGTGGACGGAGATTTCAGGTCGGCGAACAATGATCCGGCCTCTCTCGTCCTGGTAGTAAAAATGCCGACGTCCTTCGTAAACGTAACTGCGACAGCCGTATTTCTTGGCCTGGCCTGGGGGCATGCCGCAATTGCCCCACCCTGTTTTCTTGCCATGACTCCATCCCGGCGGGCGCGCGTCGCGCTCGAACACCCGGTACTCGTAGCCTTCGCGATGCTCCCAGCCGTGATCGTCATCGCCGTCACGTTCAGCGTGCGGATTTCCTTTGCCGTGTCCCTGCCCGTGATCCGCCATGACGGCGGGGCAGGTGAAGAACAGCGAGCCGACGAGTGCAAATACTGCGACCCAATGATTTCTCATCTGTGTGCCGCCTTTGTATGATCCGTCGCACCCTAGTTTAGTGCTGGGCATCGCAGGCGCATAGTTACAGAGGTGCAGGGTTCGCCCTGAACCGGCAGCGTTGGTCGACTGTGTCCAGTGGGGAAACCCGTTGTTCCCCTTGCAGTGCTTGCGACGGGCGATGAGGTACGAAGCATGCTTGACCCATCTGGGTACAATCCGTAGCTGCCATGCGCAAAATCAATTGGTCACGCGTGCTCGGCTGCGGACTCGTGGCCGGGATGGTTTGGGTGATCCTCGGTTCCCTGGTCACCGCGCTGCTCGGCCGCGATTTCGCCGCTCTGCCCAATAACCGCCTGGCTAAACCCACGCCGGGATTTATTGCTTACAACGTTGTGCTTGATCTCATGGAGGGCATCTCCATCGTTTGGCTCTATGCCGCCTTATACCCACTCTATGGCCGCGGCGCGAGAACCGCCGTCATCGCGGCGTTCGCCTGGTGGTTTATCGTCAGCTTGGGAGATGCGACCTGGTGTTCCTTCGGGCTCTTTCCGCCGCGAACTGTTATCCCGCTGATGATTGGAACTCTGCCGGCCCTGGTCATCGCCACGCTGGCCGGGGCCAGGTTTTACAGGGAATAAATGCTCAGTCCGCTTCAAATTCCCATCTCGTCGAGTTGAACGGAAACTGTTTTTCCAGCCAGGCCAGCACCACGTGCGGGCGCACCCGGTAGCAGATGCTCTCCGGCATCACCAGCAGCGGCATCCTGTATTTCCGCTTGCTCTCGGCGTCGAGCTTGGCACGCAGTTCTTTGTCCGCAACATTCGCCTCCGCCGCCTTCCCTTCCAGGATGACCACGTCGTCGCCGGACTCCAGGTGCACGGACACTGCCGGATTGCGCGCCAGGTTCTTCGCCTTGCGCGCGTCGCGGGCGGTGCCGAAGTAGAGCGCGCCTTCCACCCACATCCCCCACACCGGCATCGAATGCGGACGCCCGTCCGGTCGCGTCGTGCAGATCCAATAGCTTCGCGAGTTCACCAGCCGCTCTTCCGCGTGGCTCCACGGAAGAAATTTCTTCTGGTGTTGCGAGGTGTAGAGTGCTGGCATCTTTGGAATGCCGACCTTTACCTTCGCCCACGACGCGGCGACCGCACGCGATTTCGTTTTCGGCATAGTCTTCGTCCTTATGCGGCGTTGGCGGATAAATCCTCGCCCAGGACCTCTCGCATCACCACCGCCAAATCTCGCAGCGCCTGTTCGCCATTGCCGCTGAAGCTGGATCCGTGCATGGTGGCCAGCAGCTTCGGCTTCAGGTCTGCCAGCGAATGCAGAATGCGGCCCGTATTCGGCGTGTAGGGCACGTAGTTGGCCAGCGGACCCTGCTGATATGCCTTCAGCGTCTCGCGCACGCGGCCGACGATATCCGATAAAGCGATGGCTTCCACGTCGCCGTCGTGGTGGAACAGGTCGGAGCACAACAGCGTTTGCGTTGTCTCTTCGAACAGCACCCCAGCGTCCCAGCCATGCGGCACGTGCGCCGTTGGGTAATAGCGGAAACGATATTTCCCGGTATCTATCAAGTCCTGCGGCCCGACCGCGCGCGCCGGGCGGCTGGCAAAATCGTTGACGCTTACCATCGCACCGACCAGGCTGCAGGCCGGCACGGCACGGGGCGCAATTTCCAGCCATTGATTGAGCGAGCCGCACTCGTCGGACTCGAAGTGGCTCCAGCTGATCCAGCGAATCTGCGCCGGATCCAGAATTTTGGCCACGCTTTCGCGCACCAGCGGGAACATCCTCTTCAGCCCCGTATGGAAAAGCATGGGTTCGTCGTCGCGGACCAGGAAGTGATTGAACTGGAGATTGATTTCGGGAACATAAATCGAGATGCGGTACAGGTCGGGTGCGATTTCTGCAATAACAGCCATTTCATCCTCACTCGGAAAAGTATAGCTCCGCTTGCCGATCACCCGTCCATCTGGGCTGCCGGATGAGGGCCCTCAACCGCGGTTCGAAACCAGAATCATGGCGCTCTCACTCCATGGCGACCGGGCCTCAGTGCTTAATTGGTACTGCATGGCGGGGCCGATTGAAAGCTGATGGCTGAAAGCTGACAACCGAATGCTAGAATGCCGCGCCATGGAAGAACGTGAATTCCGGCGCCATGCCGACGCCGCGATGGAATCGCTGAAGCAATCCCTGATCGACGCCGAAGGCGACGCCGACTTCGATGTGGAAGATCAGTCGGGCGCGCTCCACATCAGCTTCGAAGAGCCTCCCGGCCGCTTTGTGGTTTCGCCCAACGCGCCTGCCAAGCAGATTTGGATTTCCGCTCTCTCCACCAGTTTCAAACTGGATTGGAACGAGGATCAGAACGATTTCGTGCTCGGTAAAACGGGCGAAGGCCTGAAGCCCCTGGTCTCGCGCCTGATGAACCAGCAGTTGGAGACGGAAGCGATTGACCTGGACTGACCTACTGCTTTCACGTTGCGCGTTTCCAGTTTCACGTTCCGAAGATCTGCGCCAATACGCTCAGCCCGGCAACGTGAAACGTGAAACTTGAAACCTCAGCCCCGGCTCGGTGGGGACGCACGGAATCCAGCCGGCCACCTCCTCAGCTGGGCCCGCGCTCTTCTCCTCTATTGGCCGGTCATCCTTCTGGTCTCGCTTATCCTGGCGCCAGTTTCGCTTCTTGCCGGACTGTTTGATACCAGCGGCCGCGCGCGGAACGCCGTGGTGCGGCTATGGTCCGCGATCTGCCTGCAATTGGTCGCCGAGGTTTCCGTCCACGGCCTGGATCGCATTGATCCCGCCCGCTCACGGCTCTACGTCGCCAATCATCTTTCCGCCATGGACATTCCTCTTCTCTACCGCTACCTGCCATTCCAGTTCCGGATCATGGCGCACCGCCTGGTGTTCCGCGTGCCCATCATCGGATGGTGGCTGCGCATGGCAGGCGCGCTGGAAATCGCCCCGGAAAGCCTGGCCTTGTCGCGGCGTGCTTTGCGCAACGCAATCGCAACGTTAAACAGCGGAATGTCGGTGGTGATTTTTCCTGAGGGCGAACGCGCGCCTCGCGGCGAGATGCTGCCGTTCAAGCGGGGAGCATTTTATGTCGCAGTGAAAGCCGGGGTTGATGTCGTGCCCATGGCGATTCTTGGAACCTATGAGGCGATGCCGCTGGGAAGCGCGCACCTGCACCGCCGGCGCCTGCAATTCATCATTGGCGATCCGATTCCGGTGGCCGGCTATACGCGGCAAAACCTGGCCGCCTTGACTGAGACGGCGCAGCAGGCGGTGCGGAACCTGTACGAGAAAGGGGGGTAGTGGTAGCTCCTAGCCCCTAGCTCCTAGCCCTTTTTACTGCTTTGGCGGAGTCGCTGGCTTGCTGCTTCCATGCGGGTTCGCAGTTCCCGGCGGAGGCATGCTCATCATTCCGCCGCCGTGCGGATTTTCCCCGCTGGCCGGCGGCATTGCGCCGTGCGGGCTCGCGCCCCCGCCCATGCCTGGCATGCCGGCGCCCGGCTTCATGCAGGTCACGCGTCCACTCTGCGCGATGCGCAATTCCGATGGACAAGGTGCGGTGTGCACCTCCGCCTTCCCGCCCGCCTGCGCCTGTTCCGCTTGGACCGTGAACAGCTTGCCCTCCGAATTGCCGGCCACGCCCACCGTCAGTCCAGGCATGTCATACGCGACATAGAAGGCGTGCTTGTCCTTCGCCGCCGCCATCGCGCAATCTCCGGCTTTCTGGGTCGGCTCGGGCGCTTGCGAGGCCAGTCGTCCGCAGTCCTTAGCCCCGGACCCGGCAATCTCCTGCAGCTTTTGACCGAAAGCGTCGGCCGGCTTTAGGTTGGCGGGCGGGTTCGCTTCAGCAGGCTTGGCGGCGTTGCCCGACTGCGCAGAAACCGCAGCCGGCTCGGAACTCTTGTTGCATGCGGCCAGCAGCGAGGCCGCCAGGACCATCACGATCACGGAAGTGCGCATGGGAAACATTGTATTTGTCGAAGTCAGAAGTATGAAGTGAGAAGTGAGAAGTCGAACCTCACCCCTGAAAGCTAAGAGCCAGCAGCGGAGAGCTTCTTCTTCAAATCTTGCGCGATGTGCTGCCCGTGAAAGCGGCCGTTTTCGATGAAGATTTCGCTGGTGCGCGAGCCCGCCACGATCACGCCTGCAACATAGACTCCCGGAACGTTGGTCTCCAGCGTCTGGTGATCCACGATCGGGCGGCACTCCTCGGGCGTGAGTCGCACTCCGAGGCTTTGCAGAAACGCGTAATCGGGATGATAGCCGGTCAGGGCAAACACGAAATCGTTTTTCACTCGGACCTCGCCGTTCGGGGTCTGGATCAATACTGATTCCTCGCGAATCTCGCTGACCGTGCTGTTGAAGTAGGCGGCGATTTCTCCGTTCTTGATCCGGTTCTCGATGTCGGGCCTGATCCAGTACTTGACGTGCGGGTGCATCCCCGGTTGGCGATGCACCAGGGTGACGCGCGAACCATGCCGCCACAGTTCCAGCGCCGCAATCGAGGCCGAGTTTTTGCCGCCGATGATGAGCACGTCGCGATCAAAAAAAGGATGCGGCTCGCGATAGTAATGGAACACCTTCGCCAGCTCCTCACCCGGTATGTGCATGATGTTGGGCAGATCGTAGTAGCCGGTGGCAACCACCAGCTTGCGCGCCTGGTATTCGCGGACCCGCCCGGGAATCCGTTGGTGCTCCTCCGACGCCTCCAGCGCGCCAAGAATCGTGGGATTCACCGCCGTGGTGCGGACCTGGAAATTGCCGTCGCCGCCGCTGACCTGGTCCACCCGCTGGTACGGCCGGACATCCAGGCGGTAATGCTCGGCAACTTTGCGGTAGTACTCCAGCGCCTCTTCGCGCGTCGGCTTGATGTGCGCACTGGGAAACGGAATGTCGCCAATCTCCAGCAGCTCCGGCGTGGTGAAAAAAGTCATGTTCGCCGGGTAGTGAAACAAGGAATTGACCAGGCAGCCCTTGTCGATCAGCACCACGCGAAAGCCCGCGCGCTGCGCTTCAATGGCGGATGCCATGCCGCTGGGGCCGGCGCCAATGACAACTACATCGAACGTTTCGGACACGGTGATTGGATTCAGGCGGGGGCCGCAGCGGTGCGCAGAACGTCAGGAGGGTTGCCGAACCGGGTAACTGCGGCCACGCGGAATCGGCGGTTCGGCAATTCCGCAGTTCCGCAATCGGCGATTTCGCCCGGGACAACCTGTCACACCTGCATGTGCTCCAACGCACAACCGGCGCGCCCACGCAGACTATAATTTCATTCGGTACTCGCTTTTTCTCAGGTACTCAGGGACTCGGTACTTAGCTACCGCGTTGAGGAGCGCTCGAATGGCAACCACCGTGGAAAAGCCGCGCACGCGCGTTGAATCCGACAGCATGGGGAAAATTGAAGTCCCCGCCAACGTCTACTGGGGCGCGCAGACGCAGCGCTCGCTCATTCACTTCAACATTGGCCGCGACACCATGCCGCCGGAGTTGATCCGCGCCTTCGGCATCCTGAAAAAGGCCGCCGCGCTGGTCAATCAGGAGTTGGGCAAACTTCCCGCCGACAAGGCCCGCCTGATCACCCAGGCGGCGGAAGAGGTCATCAGCGGCAAGTTGAACGACCAGTTCCCGTTGCGCATCTGGCAGACCGGCAGCGGCACCCAGACCAACATGAACGTGAACGAGGTGATCTCCAACCGCGCCATCGAGATCGCGGGCGGCGAGATGGGTTCCAAAAAGCCGATCCATCCCAACGATCACGTCAACATGTCGCAGTCCTCCAACGATACTTTTCCCGCCGCCATGCACATTGCCGCCGCCGAGCGCGTCAAGCGAGCGCTGATCCCGGCGTTAAAGAGGGTGCAGGAAGCGCTGGCCCGCAAGGCGAAGGAATTCGACGCCATCGTGAAGATCGGGCGCACCCACCTGCAGGACGCGGTGCCGCTGACCATGGGCCAGGAGTTCGGCGGCTGGGCCAGCCTGATCGAGCGCGACATCAAGCGCCTGGAGATGGTGCTCGACGGCCTTTACGACCTCGCCATCGGCGGCACCGCTGTCGGCACCGGCCTCAACACGCACCCGGAATTTGCCGAGCGCGCGGCCGCCAAAATTGCCGAGTTGACCAAGCTTCCCTTCCGCTCCCACCCCAACAAATTTGCCGCGCTTTCGGCGCACGACGAGATCGTATTCGCGCAGGGCGCGCTGGAAACCACCGCCGCCTCGCTGATGAAGATTGCCAACGACATTCGCTGGCTCGCTTCCGGACCGCGTTGCGGGCTCGGCGAACTTACGATTCCGGAAAACGAGCCGGGATCCTCCATCATGCCCGGCAAAGTGAACCCCACCCAGAGCGAGGCCATGACCATGGTCTGCGCCCAGGTGCACGGCGCCACGGCCGCGGTGGGATTCGCGGGCTCGCAGGGCAACTTCGAGCTCAACGTCTTCAAGCCGGTCATCATCTACAACTTCCTCCACTCGGTCACCCTGATCACCGACGCCTGCCACGGCTTCGTCGAGTTCATGATCAACGGTATCGAGGTGAACCGCGAGAAAGTGGATTGGTACGTGAAGAACTCGCTCATGCTGGTCACCGCCCTCGCGCCCAAGATCGGCTACGACAACGCCGCCAAGGTCGCACACACGGCGCACGTCGAACACAGCAGTTTGAAAGAGGCCGCCGTGAAGCTGGGCTTTTTGACCGCCGAGGAGTTCGATAAGCTGGTCAAGCCGGAAACCATGACGCATCCATGAAACAGGAGCTGGTAATTAGGAGTTAGTAGTTGGGAGTTAGGAGTTAGGCAGTTAGGCGTTGACTCCGATTCTTGCTCCTAAGTGCTAACTACTAACTCCTGACTACTAACTACTAAGAGCCTGTAACAAAACCGTGATTACGGCGAACAAACGGCGCAAACCTACGATAATGCCTGTTATCGACAATCACTGGCGTAGAATCCGCTTATGCCGACCCGTCGAGTTCCGCGTTGGGCAAGCTTCCTGTACGTTGTCTGCGTCATCGTGACAGTGGGCGTTGGTTGGCTCTGGTTTACAGTGGGTGCCATATTGTTCTTCGTCGTTGCCGAGGGTGCAGCCATCTATGGCATTGTCGCCGTGCTTGATTGGCTGACGGGTCGAACGCCACCACCTTCCGTCACGGGCGACGGTGGGGCCACTTCAGCAGATATGGGCAATCTGGTTTAAAGCCCGTCCGGCATTACTTACGCAGGACTGTTCACGCCACTTATCGTTTTAAGACGCAGCTTGCATTTGGTTTCCTGCCCAAGACTGGCTACTATTAGACGGTTTCATTTGAGGTCAAGTGGACCGATCAAGGCTGGGCGCACTCGAAGTCGCCGTTCTTTTCTCGTTACTGGTAGTCGGGGCATACGCTCAGCAACCGCCGTTCGCCTACGAACCCTCTCTTGCAAAGAGAATCAGCTACTCAGAAATCGTCTGTTCGGCAACCATTCTCAAGACGGAAAAAATGGGAAGGAAAGAATTAATCGGGAGTGCCGAGCGGGATGAATTCATAGCGGAAGCCGAAGTGGGCCGGGTGTTCAAAGGAACTTTGCGTTCTCCTTCTGTACGGTTCCGATACTACGATTTCGGCCCGTATCCAACACCAGATCACATCGCGCCGCCCACCGCATTTTTCGAAACCGGATCGCGTTACCTTCTTTTTCTAAAAGGCGATGGACAGAATCTGCAAGTCGCAGTTCCTGTCTGGCAAATGGAGATACGTCTTGCACCGAGGCCGTCATCAGCCGCCACATCAGTTTCGCCATCACCGGCAGGAATCGCTGAGGAACTGTTCTACTCTGTTCGGTCAAAGCCGAAGACACTCGGGAGGATGGCAACCCACTATTTCAGTTGGGCCGAAGAGGTGATCGGTAAGGATGCTATTCCCGCCGTGGAGCCCTTTCTTCATTCCAAGGACGAACTTGTTGAATATCAAGCTGCATGGTGGCTATCGTTTCGCCAAGCCAGCGATACCGTCATCAACGTGCTTGCGAATACGAAGAATAGCCCTTCCATCGAAGAGTGGGCACGCTCAGGTGCCACGGACCGGCTCAGAGATATGAAGAACGGCCTCTGGTTACCACCGCATCGAGGTGAAGTCCGCGTCAACGAGTGATAAATCGTCTTAGCGTAAGTAACGAATTTGCACTGTTCCCGGTGCAGAATCATAAGTTACGATAATGCCTGTAGCTGTTGAAAAACTCCTGTTGATGGTAGCCTCTTCCTTCACTGAGCTGTTGTTTCCCTGTTAGTGCTCTCGCATTGCTTGTTGTTTTTTACGCGGTTACTTGCGCCTGTGGCGATGTCGTTCGGGCGAGGAAGCGGACCAGGCGTTTCAGATTCTGCGCGGCGGCCGCCAGGAAGAATTGTTCTCGTACGAACTTCATCCGGCGCAATCGCAGCCGGCGTAATCCGATCTGATTCTTCAGTTCGGCGAATAAAGCCTCGACTTTCTTGCGAGCACGCGACGCGATGCTGAACTCAGGCGTCTGGGCCCGATAGCGGGCGCGCTGCCGTGCTCCTTCGTGAATGTGAATCTGCAGGATCCGAGCCTTTCCTCGTGTGCATTGCGCTTTCTGCGAACAGTCGTGGCAGCGTTTTGGCGTCGACGCATACAGGTGCGTCCGGTTGCGTGCGTTGATCCCTACATAGGTGAGTTGCTTGCCTTCCGGACAGACGTAGCTGTTGTTCTCAGGCCGATAGGTGAACTGTTCCACGCTGTACAGACTGCTTTTGCCTAAAGGACACTCCTTCACCGGAATGTGCCCTGTGATGCTGTGCTGTTCGAGCCAGTCCAGCATTTCGCCATTGCCGTACGTCGTGTCCGCGCCCAGCGTCTGCGGTGGACTGCCTCGGCGCTCGGTGAAGCGCGTAATCATATCGCGCGCCGCGACGCTCTCCTGGCTCAGCCGCGCCG
>DASSIZ010000057.1 GCA_035691485.1 Terriglobales bacterium | reverse complement strand
GTGAACGGCAGCCGTCGCGTGCGTTGATAAGCCAGTAAACGGTCCGAGAAAATTGGATCGAAACGTAAGTAGCTGCTTTAAAGCATCGAGTCGGATTACGAGACCCTTCGAGGCGTCCTGCCCAAGCAGGAATACCAGAGCATCCCCTACGACCTGCTCGGAGATCTCATTCGGACACTCAACCCCGAAGAGCGGAAGAAGGGTCGACGCGAGATGCTGTGCGTGCCGCTATTTTCGATTTTCTATACAGCGACAAGACCGAACCCCCCGAGGCATACACCGACGATGAAGTAAAATCCCGTTCCGAAGGCATTTTCCAGTACATGTTTTACGCGTATCCAACAGTGCCTTCGCCCTTGTTCACACCGATCACCGATCGATAGACACCGTACGACCGGCTGCTGCAGGATCGAGCCCGCAAGTCTGACTCACAACGTCAGGCACCGACTAGCGCCGGGTTACGCGCAATTAAAGGAAGTGGTGCAGCAGTCCCGCAACTTTGGCAACGAGCGCAGTGCAGCCGTTGATGGCTGCCGCTCCCTTCACTACATCCCATGCTGATTTGATGATTGTAGGGTTCGGTTCCGGCTTCGCGAGTTGAGATTGAATGGTGTCGATGTCGGCAACGAAGGCCAATTTTGTGGATTCCGGTACTGGAGAAGCCGTGATGGCATTGTGAAGCTCAGCGAGGGACTGCCCGAGGTCGCCAAATTTGGCATCGATCTGATTGCCGTCGCCAACCGTAATGATGTTCTGGCCAGTTGCTTCGATTTTGATATCGTGAAATTTTGGCATCGTAAATTCTCCGGGGCCTTCGATTTTGTCAATACCCGCAGCGGTTATTGTGTAAAAGTTGGTAGTGGAGGGGATGATTGTGCCGCCGGGCGCCGTGTACGATTTCTCGATCGCGTCCTCTTTCACCCACCCCTGACTGATCAGATATGTCAGGTTGCTCTGGACTTCCTGTTGGGACAATCCGTGGCTCGCCTTCAACTCCCGTTTCACGTCGCTTATCTTTACAGACGAGCCTTTCTTGCCCCGGCTGCTTGTGGCGTTTTTGTTGCGGCCGTAGAAGTAACCTAACATCATGGTGCGGATTTCATTATTTGTCAGGGCCGGTCGAGCTTCTTTCCACTTCGCCATAGCTCAAATTCCTTTCAAATCCACGATGCGAAAATAGCCCTTCTGGCGGCAGCACAAAACCGGGGGCAAACCGAACCGTGCGCGTCCACGCGAAATTCCGGTTGCGTCCCCAACCCTTCGTCGCCCAAAAAGGCCAGTATGGGCCGCAGCCACTTCCGCAGTAACTCTCGTCGGCAGAGGACGGCCCAATTATTTCGTAGACCCAGGCGCTACGCTGTCACCGCATCGCGATCTATTCAACGCGTTGGAATTCGCTGGTTATCGCGTACTCATCTCTTCGCCAGCGGAGAAGTTCGTACGCGCCCACATCGACGAACACGAGCAGTTGCCCAAAGCGCAGCACGGTGAGCATCCCTGCTATTACAACCGCCTCTGGTCGCCGCAACGCCCCACGGTTGTGTATGTCGGTTCGGTTGCATTTGGCATCGCCGTTATCGAAATGTCCGAGAAGGTCGAGCTTCGGTATGTAAACGGAAAGTACATCCGCGAATCGGATTACAAGCCTCCCAAAGCATCACCTCGGTTTATTGATCACAGTTGGACGACGACTAGGGACATTCCTTGTGGCCGCCTCCGGTTGAACGTCTACGCGCCGTATCCTGGTGTCTCCTGGTCGATGTTGTTTCAGGAGAGCAAGGATCGAGCGCTTACTACAGAGATTCCCAAGATCGTGAAGTCAATCAAGAACTCCAGTGAAACTCTAATGGAGAAGGTCAAAGAGGCGGAGCGGGAGGCAGAACTTCGGCGTCAACAGTGGGAGGAAGAACGAGAGCGGTGGCGGCAGGAGGAAGACCGTCGTCGCGTGTCTCAGTCCATCAAAGAGAGCCGTGAACAGCTTGCTAAAGTGATAGAAGACTGGGCAAGAGTAGTGAGCCTGGAGAAGTTCTTCGAAGGAGTGCAGAGTCGTGCCCAGGATCTACCCGCTGAGCAGCGCGAGGAAGTGCTGAAGCGCCTCGCGCTGGCTCGCGAATTTGTCGGCACACAGGACCCAATGGATTTCTTCCGCTCATGGAAAACACCCGTCGAAAGATACGTACCCTTGTCAATGCAGAAGCAAGCATCAAACGAAACCGAAGAGGGATACTGAGCCGACCCCGAAAATCATTTCTCTTTGAACCCAGATGGGCGCCGATCCCGTGGAAATGAAAGCTTGGATGAACTTCTGCCCGCGGCCTGAATTCCCTGTTATTTCCCTGTTCTAAGCATGGCCGGGATGACCTAATCTGCCCGAAGTAGCTTCTGGACTCGAGTTTCGCCTATTTGTACCTGCCAAGGCGCTAAAATTCCCTGATTTATACTCTGTTTAATGACGGAGAAGGGTTCGCATCAGACTGCTTGCTCCGCCAGATTCTTTGAGGCTCAACCGCATCAATTGCCCCAGCCAGCTCGCGGTCCGCCTCGCACAACCGGTGAAGAACATCCCGCTGCAGTAAGAATGTAGGAGCACAGACCGTTCTTACAACTCACGCACGAAATCATGAGAATGTGGGAGCCGGCGGAGCATCATTGCATCGGGGGCAGCCGGGGATTTAGAATTGCAGTTGTGTTAGATCGTCTCACGATATTGTTCCCCGCGACGCTTTTTCGTAGAGGTGTTCTGTTCCGAGGACGCCCGCTTGCCGGTTGCAAGCGGCCAGCAACCATCGTGTGCACGCCGTTGTGCCCGAGCAAATTGCCTACCACTCGCCCTCGCGAAGTGAGGTGGACGCCTCGCAGGAGTGTTTCATTCTCGACAAAGGCAACGGCTACGAAGAAATAATTGGAAGTGTGGCGCTTCGATGCTTCGAACGGTTCGACTGCTTGCATCATTGATCGCAATCGTGGGGTTGTGCAAGGCTGCCGGCCCGCGGTCTGCGGCCGACGTTGCTACCCCAGCACAAAATCACTCCCGGGCGGTAACGCTGGGCCACGTACAAGTGACACCCGTTCAGGGCCCGAGCTGGCTTGTACATCTCGGACGGCCGCTGAACGAATCGAGCATGGGGACGACCGGCCTGTGGGGGCCTAGTCCGATTCAGGAACAGGGAGCGGCCCCATTCAACATGACGCTGCCAATTGGAAGTTCACTGTCTCTGAGCGGCGCCGACCTTTATCGGCTTAGTTGCCGAGCTTGCCACGGAGACAGAGGCGAAGGCGTTCCGCCTGAAATCAACTCGATGATCAATCCGGTCCGGGCGACATCTCCGGAGTTGATCCTGGAGAGAATGAAAAAATCGGGTGCTCCGGTCAGCGTTGCAGTTGCCCACCAATTGGCATCCCAATCCAAGGCGGCACTGCTCAATCGCATCCATCATGGGGGCCAGAATATGCCAGCCTTTCCTCAATTGACCCCGGTTGAGGTGCAGGCACTAGTTGCGTATCTCGACCTCCTCGTCGGTATTCCCGAGGCGGAGAACAAACAGATGAAGCTCGAAATACCTTTTGCGCACGTAGGGGAGGATCTGGTGAAAGGCACCTGCCACATCTGTCACGCGGCAACGGGTCCTAATCCGGCACCCGGTGAAATCCTGCGGGGCGCAATTCCGCCGCTTGCGGTGCTTCCCAAGCGCGTTGATGTGCAGCAGTTTGTACAAAAAGTCACCGTCGGGCGTCCCATCACCATGGGCAATTTGGATCTCCAATATCGGGGCAGGATGCCAGTCTTCTATTATCTAAAGCCCGATGAGGTGGAGGCGGCCTATGTGTATCTTGAACGTTATCCGCCGGGCGAAGTTTCCCACCTCCAAGACCGCGCTCCTGCGAAGCCTGTCGGCAAAGCCAGAGTGGCGACGGAGGTTCACTAGTTCTCCTGTGCTCACGTCAATCCGCCAAGGCATAGGTCAGACGAGAGCAACGGGGGCAGCGTCGAGTTCGTCAGCCAGTTGCTCCGCCGGTGGCTTTCGCAGGCAAGTAAACAATCTTCGCTTTGGCCGCGTCTAGCGTCCGGCGCTGGCGGCAACTCTGGCTCCCATTGGCGGTCCCAGCAACTCAAGGCCGTACTTCTGGAATAGCGGCGCAATGACTTGCAGGTCGGGCTGAGCCATGCCGGAAGTGACCTGGGCAACTTCATCGAAGAAAATGTCGAGACCGGCAGGCTGCACGATCACCAGCAAACGCCCTGTCGTATTGCCTACGTTCTGGAACGTGTGCGCCGTGCCGCGCGGCGCGAACAGAGTGCAGCCGGGTCCGGCGGGAACCTGTTCGCCGTCAACTTCAAATACAAAATCACCTTCGATGATGTAGAAGGATTCGTCTTCACGACTGTGGCGGTGCAGCGGCGGGCCGCCCTGGGGTGGCGTGACGCTTTCCATGATCGCGTAGCTGCCGTCGGTGTCGGCGTGGCCGAGCTTGATCACGATCTGGTCGCCAAAGATGTCGAAGCGGACGTTGCGCGGGCCCCGGGCCTTGCCGGAATGGACGATGTGGGCTTTGGCGATGCTCATGGGCTGTACTCCTGATGGAACTGAGATGGCTATAACGGGTGTGGCTCCAATTTTATAGGAACGGCTGACTGATTCCAGAATCATGCCCTGGTCCCCGCAACTTTTTCGGGTCTGCGGGTGTTAAGATTTCAGCGTAAGGGTGTGCTGGAACGCGTCGCCGACGTGCGATGAGGTTTGCCTTCCTGATCTTCAATCCTGAATCCTGCGCAGTTGCAGCCGGAGTCGGTATGAGCGAAGTGGTCGTGTCCATTCAGCGGCGGTGCCGGAGGCTTAGCGGCCGGGCAGTTTCGATCGTAGTCTTGTTGCTTCTGTTCGGAGCCTACGTCGCCTGCGGTGGTGGCGGCAGCGCGGCGAAACTCTACGTCGTCGGCCTCGGTCTTCCCGATGTCCAGTCATTTTCAGTTGCCAGTTCCGGCACTTTATCAGCGGACACGACAGTGTTTGGAACGGGTTCGCGTCCGGACGCAATCGTGCTCACACACCACTTCGCCTACGTGCTCAATGCAGCGAGTGCTGCGCAGCCAGGCGCAATATCGGAGTTTGCGCTCAAGAGCAATGGGACGTTGTCACCGGCGCGAACCGCAACCGTTCTCTCCACCACCACTCTGTCCGCCACTCCTCCGAAAACGGGCTTGAATCCTCTGGCAATGGTGGCCGACTCGAAAGCTAAGTTTGTTTTCGTTGCCAATCAAGGTTCCAATTCGATTTCTGTGTACAGCATCGACGGCAGCACGGGCCTGTTGACGGAGGTCGCCGGTTCGCCATTTGCGACTGGCGCAGGGCCCAGCGGGCTGGCAGTGGTTTCTAGTACATTATTCGTTGCCAACCAGGGCGCAGGAACGATTTCGATTTATTCCTTCGACCAGAACGGCGCTCTGACGGCAGCCGGCTCGCCGGTTGCGGCGGGCGTGGCTCCCACCGCGCTCGATGTCGATTCCAGCGGCAAGTTACTCTACGCTGCCGACCAGGGCGGCAACACCGTCCTGGCGTTTACGATTTCAGGAAACTCGCTGGCGCCGGTATCCGGATCGCCTTTTGCCGCCGGCACTACCCCGGTTCACGTGCGCGTGATTGGCAGTGCCGTCTTCGTGGCGAACGCCGGTTCCAATAACGTTTCCGCGTACTCGATCTCAAGTGGGTCCGGCGCACTGGCCGCCGTGAGCGGCTCGCCCTTTGCCGCGGGAACCACGCCGGTGTTTATCGCTTCCGGGAATGGCGGCAAGACCGCCTATGTCGCCAACCAGGGATCGAACAACATATCTGCCTTTGAGATCGGAAGCGGGGGAGCGTTGAGCGCGGTCAGCAGTTCGCCTTTTGCGACCCTCGCCGCCAGTCCTACCGCCCTGGCCAGCAACAATTAATTGATCCCGGAACTTCCCCGCCCGGTTGACTCGTATGTCCCCGTAGAGCCTAATAGGCTTGGGGTGAGTTCGTGCCCGACCGGGCAGCCATGAAAATTCAGCGCTCCTTGAGCTTTCGTGAGCCGGCCACCATTGCCCTGGAAAGCTTGTGGGCACACAAGCTGCGCTCGTTCCTGACCTTGCTGGGCGTGATCATCGCGGTCACGGCCCTGATTGGCGTGGTGTCGGCCGTCAATGGGCTGAACACGTACGTGGCCGAGCGGCTGGCCAATTTCGGCGTGAATGTGTTCTATGTCACCCGATTTCCGATCATCACCAATGCCAAGGATTTCCTGCAGGCACGGCGCCACAACCGCAAGATTGACGTCAACGATTTCGAGTACCTGCGCGATCACATGGTTCTAGCCGACGCGGTCGGCGCCCAGGACTGGCGCACCATGGACGTTCGCTCCGGCAACCAGAACATCGAGGACGTCACCATTCGCGGCGCCACCGCCAATATCATTGACCTTTCGACCGACAAAGTCGCGCGCGGCCGTTTCTTCAGCGAAACCGAGTACGAGCACCGCATGAATGTAGCCTTCATTGGCAGCGATGTGGCGGACCGCTTCTTTGCCAGCGTCGATCCGGTGGGCAAGAACATCATGATCAACGGGGTGGGATTCGAAGTCATCGGTGTGGCTGACAGAAACGGCACCGCCTTCGGCCAGAGCCAGGACAATTTCGTTTACGTTCCCTTGACCGCGCTGCTCAAGAGTTGGGGACAGGAAGGTCCCAACACTTCCGGCCTGTGGGTGGCGGTCAAGTCAAGTTCGCCCGCGGTCATGGAGCAGGCGAAGGACCAGGCCAAGGCCTTCATGCGAGCCCGACGGCACGAGCGCTTCGAAGAACCGGACCGGTTCGGCATCATCTCCAGCGAGTCGGTGACCGGGCTTTGGAACCAGATCTTCGGGGGGCTGGCCAACGCCTCCATCGGCATTGTTTCGGTGTTCCTGGTCATTGGCGGCATCGTGATCATGAACATCATGCTGGCGACGGTTACCGAGCGGACGCACGAGATCGGCCTGCGCAAATCGCTGGGCGCCCGCAGGCGCGACATCCTGCTGCAATTCATGGTCGAGTCATCTGTCATGGCGGCGGTGGGAGGTTTCCTCGGTGTTGCGGCTGCCTTTGTGGTGACCTTGACGGTTCGCAGCCTGACCTCGATGCCGATGCGGACTCCGATCAACGCCGTCATTCTCTCGCTCGTCGTTTCCACCGTCATTGGGTTGTTTTTTGGTCTGTGGCCGGCTTTGAAAGCCGCCAAGCTGGATCCCGTCGTCGCGTTGCGGGCAGAGTTGTAACGGGTAGGACGCATGCCGCTGCTGACCACATCGAAACGCCAGAGCCTGCGCGAGAACGTGATCATGGCGCTGGACACGCTGCGCAACAACAAGCTGCGCTCGGCGCTGACGTTGCTCAGCATCATGGTTGCGGTTGCCACCTTGATCGTCGTGGTGGCGCTGCTCATGGGCCTTGACCGGAACATCCAGGACCAGGTGCAGGGCTACGGCACCAACACCGCATTTTTTTCGCACCTTCCCACCGGGCCGCACTTTGGCCGACTTAGCAAGGAAGAGCGCATGCGCAAGCCGCTCACTTACGACGATTTTCTGGTGGTGCGCGATGTTTGTACCGCGTGCATACACGTGACGGTTTCCATTTTCAGAAACGACGCTCCCAACTGGATCCGTTACAAGGGGGAAGAGGTCACGGGCCTGGACTTCCGCGGCGCTACGGCCGAGTTCTTTTCTGTCTATGCCAACGCCGTCATCAAGGAAGGCAGGTCCTTTACCGAGGTCGAAAACCAGCACCACATGGCCTACGTCGTACTGGGTGAAGACTCGGCCGGGGGACTGTTTCCCGCCGGCGGCGCGGTGGGAAAAACGATCACCATCAATGGCTCGAGTTTCGAAGTCATCGGCACGTTCGAGAAACCAAGAGGGGGGCTGGGGGGCCCGGACAATAGCGATCGCCGGGTTGTCATTCCCTACTGGACTTTTCGAAAGATCTATCCGCTCGCCAAGGAGCACGGCATTCGCATCGAAGCTTACCCGGGCCGGCTTGATGTTGCGGTGGACCAGACGCGGGTCGCGCTGCGCCGGACGCGCAAGCTGATGTACGACAAGGCGGATGACTTCAGCTTCCAGACCGCGGAATCGGCGATCCGGGAATTCCACAACATTGTCGGCATGGTGGCGCTGGCCATCATCGTGATTGCCTCGGTGGGCATGATGATTGGCGGCGTCGGCGTCATGAACATCATGCTGGTCAGCGTCACCGAACGCACCCGCGAAATTGGCGTGCGCAAGGCCATGGGGGCCCGCCGCCAGGACATCATCTGGCAATTCCTGACCGAAGCCATGGTGATGGCTGGAACCGGCGGCCTGGTCGGCATTCTCCTCGGTTACGCCATCAGCGGGACGATCAAGATGGTGGTGCCAACTTTGCCGACGTTCGTCCCAATATGGGCCGTGCTGTCGAGCTTCATGGTTGCTACCAGCGTGGGCTTGTTTTTCGGAATGTATCCCGCGGTCAAGGCGGCGCGGCTTGATCCGGTGGTTGCGCTGCGCTACGAATAGGGGTTCACAACTTCTCCCAGTCTCCGGGGTTTAGGAAATAAGGGTTGGGCCCTGCGTGCCAGTATGCATCTAAGGTGTTGACCGTGGCCATGCAGCGGCTGCAAATCTCTTGTCGAAAGCACCCTTAACAAGGAGCACAAATGACTAAAGCACGTACAGCAATAGCTCTTGCGATTCTTCTCGCGGTTGCTCTGCCGGTTTCCATGCTCGCGCAGAGTGATGCGCCGCCGGCGCAGAGCCAGGGGCAGATGGGCGAGCACCACGATCACATGGGGCGCATGGGCGGACCACCGAGCCCGCAGGCGCACCTCGACCATCTTTCCAGCATGTTAAACCTTACCGACGATCAGAAAGCCAAGATCAAGCCTATCCTGGAGAGCACCGATTCGCAGGCCCAGGCCATCCGCCAGGACACGTCGCTTTCGCCGCAGGACCGCCGCACGAAGATGCGGGACTTGCACGAAAAGACGATGGCGCAGGTAAAAGACATTCTGACGCCGGAGCAGCAGTCGAAGCTGGAACAAATGAAGAAGCAGCACGAAGGCATGGGCCACGGCAAAGGCATGGGTCATGGCGCGGGAATGGGTCCGGACAGCGGTCAATCACAAAAGCCGCCCCAGAACTGAGCAGGACCAAGCACTAATCCCAGCTGAGCTTGCAGGCCCCGGCACCCCGCCGGGGCTTCACTTTGTCGGGAAGGAATTCTGAGCGGATTGCTGACTCACTGTGCAGCGCCCTGCAATCGAACCATGCGGGCGCGGGCGTCGGCGTTCCCGGGGTTGATGGCGAGAGTAGCCTCGAAGGCGCGTGCGGCGTCGGCAGCTTTGCCTTGCTGTTCCAGGATCAAGCCTAAGGCATAGTGATATTTCTCGCTGTGCGGCTGGCGTTGCACGGACTGGCGAATGGCCCACTCCGCCTTCGGCAGCTTGCCCAGCTTCAATTCAGTCATCGCGACGTAGGCAAACTGGTCGGCATGGACGTCCTCGGGACGAATCTCGACTCCGCGTTCCAGGTAGGGCTCGGCTTCGATGTAACGGCCCATCAGGTAATAGGTATAGCCGAGACTAAAGTTGGTGTGCTGATCCCAGGCATCCTGGTCCATCGCATCATGCAACAGCGCGAGGGCCTTGTCGTACTGCCGGCGTTTGCCCATCTCAATGCCCAGGCCGGTGAGCGCAATCGGATTGTGAGGCGCGATTCGCGTTCCGCGATAGAACAGCAGCAGATTGCTGGCCCAGTGCCCCTGTTGCATGATATTGCCGACTGCCAGCGCCCCGATAATCACGGTCGCGATTGCAGCCTGCGTCAAGGGCACATTCAGCGCCCTATGTTCGGGTCCGGGAACCCGGCGAATGGCACAGGCCAGCAGCAAGGCAAAACCAATGCACGACAGGTAAAGATAGCGGGCGTGGGCGAAATCCTGCGCCGCCAGCGCCGCGATATAAAGTACGGGCATGATGGGCAGCAACATCCAGAGAGAAGCAAAGCGGACGACGCGCGCACTGCGGTCGTCGCCGGTCCGCGCCAGGAACCGCGTCCATGCGTAAATGGCGACGAAAATCGCGATGAGTGCGATCGATGGCAGCAACACCGCCGTAGTGCTGAAGCGCGGCACCAGCTTCATCTCGTACTCCGGACTGATGGGCCAGGGAAATACGAGCAGGCGGAGGTAAAACAGCAAGAGCGAAGGCGCGGTGAGCGCCATCTTCAGCGGGGTCGCGGGATTGCCACTCCTGTCCATCCGCGCTTCGATGATGTGGTGAATCAAACCGTAGATCAGGGTCAGGGGCAGGTACGGTAAGACTGCCATTGCGGCAGAACGAGCGCGGGGGATCCAGCCAGAATCTGTCGCGGCCACAAGAAATGTAAACACGGAGACCAGCGGCAGCAGCATGACCGCGGGTTCTTTCGACATGAGCGCCAGCGCGTACGCGCCGAGGCTGGCCAGGAGCCAGGGGCCGGAGTGGTACTCACGCCAATTGAGGAAGGCGAGGAATGCCGCGATTAGCCAGCAGGCCAGCAGCGGGTCGGTGCATCCGGAAACCCAGGCGACACTTTCGATCAGGGCCGGGTGCACGCCAAAAATCAGCGCCGCGATGATTGCGGTGGCGCGGTCACGCGTCAGGCGCAGCGCCAAGCCGTACACCAGGACCGTCGCCAACGCATGGAGCAGTACGGTGAAAGCATGGAAGCCGGCAGGACTGGTGCCGAACAGGGCGTGTTGGAACAGCAGCCACAGCAAAAACAGCGGCCGCCAGTAGACGCCCGAAATTCCCGCGAATGCCCACACGTGCTTGGTGAAGTATTGCGGGATGTAGTGCCAGGAAAGCCAGGAGTTGTCGACGATCTGGAAGGGATCGTCGTAAACGAATTGGAAGCCGACCGTCCCCAGGTAGACCAGGCACACCACACCGCTGATCAGCGCGGGCGCCAGCCAACTCCTCTGCTGCCGGAAAATGCTCGGCGCCTCGGTACGGGCAAGTTGCGCAGTGGAACTCATCGGGTGTGATTTATGAATATCATAGAATCTTGCGGTTCGCGGTTGCTGAATCGGTATCAACTGCGCGGCATGGCGGCTTGGCGGCGAGGCGATGCGCCAGGGTGTTCAGAGGGATGGATGGGCGAACTCGGCAAAATCCTGATCTTTTTAGGCATACTTTTGGCTGTCTTCGGCGTGGTTCTCGTCCTGGGGGGCCGCTTGCACCTGCCGGTCGGGCGGTTGCCGGGTGACATCGTCTATCGCGGCAAGAACACGACTTTCTACTTTCCCATCGTGACCTCAATCGTGATCAGCATTGTGCTGTCACTTGTCTTGTATCTGATCAGCAGGTTCAGTCGTTAAGGGCTAATCGGCATCCGGTCGTCTTATTTCTCGCGGCGGGGATTTAGTCCGCCGGATGTAGTCCGGTGGATTGAAATTCCGCCGCTACACCCGTGGTCTGCACCCTGGGTTACACTGCCTTCGAGTGTCTATCCCTGATCAACTCGGCTTTACCTTCCAGGCGCCGGCGCGCCGCATCTGGACGGTCAAGGACTTGATGGGCGCGGTGCGTACCGCCGTCGAGCGCGAGTACACGGACATCTTTGTCGAGGGTGAGATTTCGAACTATCGTCCCGCGGAGTCGGGCCACCTGTACTTCACGCTGAAAGAAGACGGGGCGCAGATGCGGGTGGTCATGTTCCGCTCACAGGCGCGACTGCTGAAATTCAAACCCGCGGAGGGCATGGCCATCATCGCGCGAGGGCGGGTGACGATTTACGAGCCGCGCGGCGAGCTGCAACTCGCGGCCGAGTACCTGGAGCCCCGAGGTGCGGGCGCGCAGCAGATCGCATTCGAGCAGTTGAAGCAGAAGCTGGCGGCGGAAGGCCTGTTCGACGCGTCCCGCAAAAAGCCGATACCGGTGCTGCCGCGAAGGATTGGGGTGGTAACTTCGGCGCGCGGCGCGGCCATCCGCGACATCGTCAACATCGTGCGCCGGCGGCATCGCGGCCTGAACGTCCTCATATACCCGGCGCAAGTACAAGGGGAGGCGGCGCCGGGCGAGGTCAGCGCCGGCATCCGTTATTTCAATCGCGCCAAGAACGTCGATGTCATCGTGGTAGCGCGCGGCGGCGGTTCGATTGAGGACCTGGCAGCCTTCAATCATGAAGGACTGGCGCGCGTGGCGGCTACATCCGAGTTACCGCTGATTTCCGCGATTGGCCACGAGACCGACTTCACCATCCTGGATTTTGTCGCGGATTTGCGTGCCCCTACGCCCTCAGCAGCGGCGGAACTGGTGATCGAGTCGCAGCACCAGCTGGAGCAGCGGGTCAGCACAGCCCGCCAGCGGCTGGCGCGCGCCGCGAGATATCAGCTGCTCATCGCCAAGCAGACGCTGACGCAACTGGCGCAACATGGAGCGTTTGCGCGCATGCACGACCTGATCGGCCGCCGCCAGCAGCGGTTGGATGAACTGGTGTTCCGGATGGCGTCTGCCGAGCGCAGGCGCTTGCAGGAGTACCGCACGCGGTTGGACGCGGCAGCGTTAAGGGTACGCGCGCGCGATATGCGGTTGACACTCGAGTCCATGCGGCGCGACATCGAAGGCAGGACGGCAGTGCTGATCTCAGCGGCGCGGGCGGACTTGGCAAAGCGACGGGCGCGCTTGGAAGGTGTGGGCGGAAGGTTGGAAGCTCTTTCTCCCTTGAACATACTCGAACGCGGCTATGCGCTGGTGTTCGACGCTGGCGGGCGGCTGGTCAAGGACGCAAATAGCGTTGCGCCTGGCGACGAAATCAGGGCGCGCGTGCATCGCGGCAACATCGACGCGACGGTGCGGAAAACCTCCGGTTAGTTGCGAAGCCGACGCTGGCAATTTTCGCGCTCGGTAAAGTTTTGTGATTCCTGAAAGGTCCTACCAATCCGCGCGCCGGTTCGGCTTACAATGAACTGCAAGTACGAGACATCGCACGGAAAGGAGCGCGTAAGTGACGCCGGACTGGCTGCAGATTCCACACCTGTCCGCGGTGTCGGTCCTCGACATCGTGCTCGTGGCCGTGCTCATTTACGAGTTCCTGGTCCTGATCCGCGGCACACGCGCCGTGCCCATCCTGGTCGGAGTCGGTGGGCTGGCCCTCGCGTTTTACCTGGCGCATACCTTTGAACTGAAGACGGTGAATTGGCTGGTGGGCACGCTGCTGCCCTACGCGATTTTTGCGCTGATCGTCGTCTTCCAGGCGGAAATACGGTTCGCCCTGGCCAAGCTTGGGCGCAAACTGACGCTTTCGCGCATGTCGGCGGCGGTGGCCGAGACTTATGACGACATCGTGCTCGCCGCCAACCTCTTCGCGCAGAACCAGACCGGCGCCCTGGTGGTGATCGAGCGGGAAATCGGGCTCCGCACCTACATCGAGAGCGGCGTGCCCATGGACGCGCAGCTGTCCTACGACCTGCTGGCGACGATTTTCCGGCCCAGCGCGCCGCTGCACGATGGCGCCGTGATCATTCAGAAAGATCGCATTGCCGCGGCCGCCTGCTTTCTGCCCCTCTCCATGAACCCGGTCCTGTCGACGCAACTGGGAACGCGGCATCGCGCGGGAATCGGCATTACCGAGGAAACGGACGCGATCGCGGTCATCGTTTCCGAAGAGACCGGAGCCATCAGCATCGCCGTTGCCGGCAATATTGAGCGCGATATCAGCGTGGAGGCGCTGCGCGAACGTTTGAGCGAGCTGCTGCGGCGGTACGTGCCGCACACCACGCTTCCGACCCCGGTGGCCACCACGCTCGAACAGGCCGAGCGGCGTCTGGCGCCCCCCAAGCTGGAACGCGCGGACCACGACTAATGGCCGGCGACGATGCTTCAGTTTGTTGAGTTGATTACATAGAACATGGATTTTCTCCGCAAATACGTGTTCCACAACTTCGGGCTGAAGCTGTTGTCGCTCGTGGTCGCGGTGTTGTTGTGGCTCGCGGTCACGCGCGACCCGGTGGCGGAGATCGCGCTCAACGTCCCCATAGAATTTCACAACGCGCCAGAACATCTGGAGATCAGCTCGGAAACCATTCCGCAGGTTCTGGTGAGGGTGCGCGGGCCGGTGCGCGAGGTGCGCGACCTGTCGCCATCGGAAGTGCACGCGATCATCGATCTTGCCCGCGTGCAGCCGGGAGAGCGCACTTACGACCTGGCGCCCAAGCGCATCCGCGTGCCGGATGGCGTGGAGGTGGTCCAGGCGGTGCCCAGCCAGATCCGCATCAATTTCGACCGGCGCGAGAGCCGGCAGGTGGAAGTGAAGCCGCGGGTGATCGGCACCTTCGCCAGCGGCTACCGGATTGAGAAGGTCGTGCCCGTTCCGCAGTCGGTCACCATTGTGGGTCCGGCCGGGCACGTGCAAGCGGTGGAGACCGCGATCACCGACCCCGTCGATGCCTCCGGGGTGGTGGGCGTCGCAACCTTCGTCACGCACGCCTATGTTTCCGATCCCCTGGTGCGTCTCGCGGATCCCAGCCCCATCCGGGTAACGGTTACCACCGAAAAACAGAAGAAGTAGGTCCCTTCTGCTTTGCAATACAAAGTACTTGACAAGATTTCGTGCGCGGCGTATTTTCATTTTTATGTCCGAGGCGAAGCGATGCCGTGTCACCCGCGTTCGGCCGGCGGTGATCTCCCCGCCGGCCAACGCCATTGATGACCTGCGCTTCATTCGCCAGACGCTGGAAAACTCGGCGTCGTTTACCGCCGTACCTGGATGGGGCATGGTTGGCATGGCGTCCACCGCCTTGGCAGCCGCAGCCCTCGCGTGGCGACAGCCGCGCTTTGAGCGGTGGATGGCGGTGTGGTTGGCAGAGGCAGTCGTGGCGCTGGTGCTGGCGATGTGGACCATGCAGCATAAAGCGCGGCGTGCGCAAGTGCCTCTCCTTTCCGGACCAGGCCGGCGATTCCTGCTGAACTTTACGCCGCCGATGCTGGTCGGCATCGTGCTGACGGCGGCGATGTACCGCGGCGGCTCGTTGCACGCCATCCCCGGCATGTGGCTGCTGCTCTATGGCACTGCGGTGGTTAGCGGTGGCGCCTTCTCGGTGCGCATTGTGCCGGTCATGGGAAGCTGTTTCATGTTCATTGGCGCGCTGGCGCTGCTGGCGCCCGGGCAGTGGAAGAACTGGTTCATGCTTGCCGGCTTCTGCGGGCTGCACGCGGCATTCGGCTGGCTGATCGCCAGGAGGCACGGTGGCTAAGCCAGATCCAAGACGTCACGGGGAGAGACACGGGCAGGCGCGAGGCGCGCCTGTGCCGCGCCCCCGCGCCGAGCAGGGCCTGCCGGAGTTGGATCCGCTCATCCATGAGCGCCTCCGGCTTGGCATTGTGAGCGCTTTGGCGGTGAATGAGCGGCTGACCTTCAATGAGCTGAAACGCGTCCTGCACGCTACCGACGGCAACCTCAGCGTGCACGCGCGCAAGCTCGAGGAGGCGGGATATGTCGGCTGTGACAAGTACTTCGACGGCCGCGTCCCCAAGACGGAGTACTGGCTGACGGCGGCGGGTCGGCGCTCGCTGCAGCGCTATCTCGACCAGATGGAAGAAATCATCCGCACGGCGAGGCAGGGATAATTTTTTTTGTTCGCGTAAGCTTTACATTGCAAAGTTATTTACATTAATGGTTCAGGCAGGGAGCATGGGAACGGGAAACGGCAAAGCGAAGTTGCACGTGGGCATCATCATGGACGGCAATGGCCGGTGGGCGCTCGGGCGAGGCCTGCCGCGGGTGGCCGGGCATCGCGAAGGCGCCAAGTCGGTGCGGAGCATCATCGAGGCCGCGCCCGACCTCGGCATCGGTACCCTCACCCTTTACGCTTTTTCCAGCGATAACTGGCAGCGGCCGCGTCCGGAGGTCGATGCGCTCATGCGGCTGTTCTTGCGCTACTTGCGATCGGAGACCGCGGAGTGCGTGCAGAAGGAGGTGCGCATCAGCGTGATCGGCCGCCGCGACCGGCTGCCGCTGATTCTGCAAAGGGAGATCGAGACTACGGAACAAGCCACCCGCAACGGCCGCCGCTTGCTGGTCCGCCTGGCGGTGGACTACTCCGCTCGCGAAGTGATTTTCGAAGCCGCTCGCCGCACCGCAATGGAGGCAGCGCTGGCGGTTCAAAATGGCGAGCCGCCGCGTTTGCCCACCCGCCATGCCTTCACGCAGGCGATGGCGGACGTGATGTATGCCGATGCTGCGGCCGATGTGGATTTGCTGGTGCGCACCGGGGGCGAGCAGCGGATCAGTGATTTCATGCTTTGGGAAGCGGCGTACGCCGAACTCGTCTTTACGCAGCAGAAGTGGCCCGATTTCGACGGCGATCAACTAGCCCTGGCGGTGGAGGAGTTTCACCGCCGCGAGCGACGCTTTGGGGCGGTCCCGGAAGCGGCCCTGGTCAGCTCTCAATTGTCATGGCCATCGCAACCGCCGAGCGGACCAGTGCTATCGCGGTAGTGTCGTTGTCCCCCAGAGGGTCGGTCTCCGCGATCTGTTGACTGCCGCGATCGAAGAGCCGGTTCTTCTTCTGCGCCTCCAGGAACTCGCGCAGTGAATCCAGCAAGTGATGGCAGAGTTGCTGCGCGTCGTGGCCCGAAGCCTCCTTCAGCGCCTGCTTGACTCGTTCCATGCCGAACTCTTCCTTGTGCGCCTTGGCTTCCACCAGCCCGCGGGACACCATGACCAGGGCCGCGCTGTGCGGAAGCGCGCAAATCTGCGCGTCGTGGGTGGCGTGGGAAAACAGCCCGAGCGGCAGGCCGCTGGCTTCCAGCGTATCCACCTGGCCGTCGTGCTTGAGCAGTGCGGGGGTGTGGCCGGCATTGATGTAGCAGCAGGTCCCGAGCACCTCGTTGTAGCAGCCCAGGAAGGCGGGTGCACAGCGCACTCCGCCGGCGGCTTCCATGATGCCGCGATTAATGTCCAGCAGGACGCTGGTGATTGCGACCGGTTCGTTGACCGTGTCGTTGTAGAAGATGTCGGCGGAGCCATGGAATACGTCCTGCACCGCGGCCGCGATGTGCAGCGCCTCCGCCCGCTTGCCGGCGATGTCGAGCAGAAGCACCAGCAGGCGCGAGGAACCGACCTGGATGAAATCGTAAAAATCGCCACCGATGCGGGCGCCGCGGTAGAGCGCGCCGACGCGTACCGTGGGCAGGTCGGGAAGCTTGGCGGGAGCGGGTTTGCGTAATTCAGGTTCGGGAGGGCGGGAGCGGAAAAACTTCATTCGGGCACCAGGAAGAGGAGCGCAAAGAAAGTTAGCACAACCGCTTTGAGTTGTCAGTGGCGAGTTGGCGCGGAAAACAAGCGGATCCGTGGTCGTGGTTCGACTTCAGGAATTTTTTCAAAAAGAAATGTTGCAAAAGAAAAGCCCACCTGGGGCTGGATAGCGGCCAGGTGGGACACAAAACCGCCAGACTAAAAGATCAATTTCAATACGAACTGTAGCTGCCGTGACGATCCGGAATCGCCATTGGGGAACCGGGTTGCGTTGATCACACCGAACAGGGACGTCGCGGTCGGATTGACGGCGACGCGACCGGCGTTCGACGTAACCGTGCCGGGGTTCGCGAAATTCGGACGGTTGAACAGATCGAATGCCTCAAACCGGAATTCGTTGCTTAACCGTTCCGTGATCTTGGTTGTCTTGGTCAGCGAGAAATCAACGTTCCTGAAGTTCGGTCCGACCAAGGCGTTGCGGCTCATATTTCCAAAGTGGTAGACGTTGCTGCCACCAACCACCGTCACCGGAATCGTCAGGAGTGCGTTCGCAGGGCAGATGCCGCGCGGATCGCAGACGATATTGGAGGGGAACCACTGGACCAGGCCGGCATTAGGTCCAGTGGTGATGATCTGATTGACAATCGGAATCGTCCCGCTCACGTCAGGGCGAATTGTCGCGCGCCCGGTAAAGGAGCTAATGCCGGTGCCTGCCGCCGGGTCGCCGGCAAGAATATTGATCGGGCTGCCGGACTGAAGGGTTAGGATCCCGGAGAGGCGCCAGCCGCTCACCAGGCGGTTGCCTTGGAATGGAAGGTCATAGACCGGGCCGAAGGTGAAGCGGTGGCGGGCATCGAAATCAGACGGGCCGTAGTCCTGCCGCACATTGAGGCTGTTCGATGGACGATCGCTGCTGGCGAAGGTGTCCTGTGAGCTATAGTCCAGCGACTTGGACCAGGTATAGTTGGCGGTGAACTGCAACCCCCTGGAAATCCTGCGATTTCCAGTAACCCACAACGCGTTGTAATTCGAATTCCCATTGCTGACCCAGTCATCGAGCACTTTGCCCAGCGGCAGACCTGGAGCGATCGGACTTGAGGCCGATATCGCTGGAAAGGGTAGAACGCCATTCACGGGTTGGTTGAGGTTAATCCGCGAGCGCAGATGTGTGCCCTTGGATCCGAAGTAGCCGATCGTCAGGATCGTGGAAGGGGTGAGCTCCCGCTGCAAGTTCAGATTGTAGGACTGGACGTTTCCGTTCTTGAAGTTCTGGTCAATGGTTCCGGAACCGAGGTTGGCGCCCGCGGCTGCGGCGTCGGCATTCAACGATTCCAGGTGAGTGAACGGCTTGGCCCCGCTCGGGTTGAACCGGAAGGTGGTCACGAAGGGCGGGTTGGACGTCAGAGCAATTCCCGGGGAAGTTGCGTAAGCGATCCCGTACCCGCCACGAAAGACGGTTTTGCCGTCATGGAAGAGGTCCCATGCGAAGCCGACCCTGGGTCCGAACTGCTTGTAATCGGTATGGAAGAGCCGCGGCAGGGCTGAGGTTCCGACCTGAACGATCTGCGCCGTCGATGGGATGAATTCGCTCATCCGGTTC
>DASSIZ010000056.1 GCA_035691485.1 Terriglobales bacterium | reverse complement strand
TACCTGCAGGACGCCTGGACTATCCGGCAGCGGTTGACGCTGAACCTGGGACTACGCTACGACCGGTTCATCAGCTACTACCCGGCGCAATCTACTTCTCCCAACCTGACCTTCCCCGACCTGTTCCCGCCGACCAAATATCCGGCTTCGGGGAACCTGATTGACTGGAACAATGTCTCACCGCGCATCGGGATTGCATGGGATCCCAGCGGTAAAGGCAATTCCGTGCTGCGCTTCAGCTACGGACGGTTCTACAAGATGGAAGGGACGGGCCTGGTGGAAACGGTCAATCCCGTGGGATTCGCTGGGAAGGGCTTCACCTGGACTGACAGCAACCACGATGGCATTCCACAAGTCAACGAGTGGAAGAATCCGGCCAATCTGATTTTTGCGTTTGGCGGAACCAGCACGCACATTGATCCTCACATGAGCCGTCCTTACACCAACGAGTTCAGCGTCTCCTATGAGCACCAATTGTGGAGCGACCTGCGGGTCAGCGCCTCCTATTTCTATCGCAGCAAGAAGAATCTGATCGGACTGACCAACACGGCAGTTTCGCCTTCCGACTACACTCCGGTCACCGGCTTCACCAACCCGATAACCAATCAACCGCTCACGCTCTTTAATCTCGCTCCAGCCAAGGTGGGGCAGTTCAATATCCTGATGACCAACATTGCGGAAATGAACGACAACGCCTACCACGGGGTGGAGTTCGACGCCGTCAAGCGTCTTTCCCACCGCTGGCAGCTGCTGGCGGGCTTCACGGTCCAGCGGCAGAAGGGCGTCTCTTTTGCCGGCAGTACCGCTTCCACGATCAGCTCGGATGATGCCATTTTCGGCGAGAATTTTGCCGATCCCAACCTCGACATCAACCGGCGCAACAACTATCTCAACCTCGATTCCACCTACGTGTTCAAGGTGGACAGCACCTACGAGATGCCGTGGAAAATCGGCACCAGCGTGAATTTCCAGCACTACACCGGGTATCCGATTCAGCCGGTGAACGTGTTCAACGGGCTGAACCAGGGGCCGGAGACTGTGATCCTGGAGCCTGCAGGAAACATCCGCTTGCCCAGCGTCAATCTGCTCAACCTGCGCTTGTCGCGCGACTTCGCCTTCGCCGACCGGTGGCACGTGGAACCGCTGGTTGATCTGTTTAACATAACCAACAGCCAAACCATTATCTCTAAGGTCAACACTTTCGGCCCGTCGTTTCTCTTCCCGTCCAACACGGTGAATCCATTCATCGCGAGGTTCGGTTTGAAGGTGAATTTCTAATCCCAACGCCTTGAGTTACGGCCTATCCCAAGCCCGGCCGGTGTGCAGAAAAGATGCGCGCCGGCCGGGCCGCATTTACAATCCCCAAATTCTGAGGGTCCCATGATGCCATCCATGCGGCGGTTCGCGGTCCTGGTGTTGCTGTTGTCCCTGGCAGGAGCGGGAAGCACTTTCGCCCAGCAGAGCAGCGTTTCGAGGCGGCTCAGCATTGAGCAGTTGATGGACATCAAGCATCCTTCGGATCCGGTGTGGTCGCCGGATGGGAGCCATGTTGCCTTCCTGTGGGACCGCGCGGGAGTAACCAATCTCTACCTTGCCGGCGCTGACGGTTCGGGTGAACCCGCTCCGCTGACGAAGTTCACAGATGGACACCTGGGAAATGCGTTCTGGAATCACAACAGTAAGACCGTACATTTCGAGCGCGATGGCAGCCTCTGGCAGGCGGCAGTTGCCGGGGGAGAGCCGCAACCGGTGTGGAAGGGAAAGTCAGGAGAGCGTGGCTTTGCGCTTTCGCCAAACGGCACTCGCGTAGCGCTGGTTCGCGGCGGAGACGCTGCCGATGATGATGACGAACTGGTGGTGCGCTCGCTCAGCGACGGAACTGAAACTCGGGTGGCACAGGACGCGGTCAGCATCAACCGGCCGCTGTGGGCGCCGGACGGAGCGCACATCGCTTACATCAGCGGCGCGAAGATTGTTCATCACAATGTTTCGCCGGATTATTCCGGCGCCAAACTCATTTATTCGGTGGAGGAATATCAGCCGGGCCAGCTGATGGTGGTTTCGTCAGCGGGAGGGAAAGCGGTCGCCGTAGGGACGCGAGGCAGATATGACGCGCTGGCGTGGGTGGACACGAGTCGCCTCGCATTTGCCCGGCAGTCCGACCATTACAAGCGGCGGACCATCTATGTGGCCGATGCCAAAGATGGCTCCACGCGCGCCGTCCACGAGAATGTGGAGAAGGACTTCTGGAGCCTTCCCGATTGGGAGGCCGGACCGGAGCCGGTACCCTCGCCCGATGGCCGCTGGATCGCCTTTTTGAGTGATCAGGACGGATGGGACCACATATATGTCATTCCCACGGCAGGCGGGCAGGCGGTGCAGATCACCAGGGGCCGCTTCGAAGCATGGCGGCCGGCGTGGTCGCACGACAGCACGCGCATTGCGTTCGATGCCAATGAACCGGACCACTCGGGCGACCGGCGGCTGGGAATTGCAACCCTGGGCAAGGATCCGCGGCAGGCGAAAATTGAATACATCACGACAGGAAGCGGCACCAACATCGCGCCGCGCTGGTCAGAGGATGACCGGCGTCTGGTCTATCAGCACACCGACGTTCAGAATTCCGCCGACCTCTACGTGATGGACGCAACGGCAGGCGCTAAGGCGGCGCGGCTTTCTGATTCCATGCCCTCGAGCATTGACCGCAGCTCGCTGGTTGCGCCGCAGTTCGTGCGCTATCCCGGCGCTGACGGGCAGATGGTGCCGGGCTGGCTCTTTGTTCCCAAGAACCTCGACCGCAACAAGAAGCATCCCGCCATCATCTGGATTCACGGCGATGGAATTAACCAGAACTACGACGGGTGGCACGTGCAGCGGAACTATGCGGTGTATTACAGCTTTCACCAGTATCTGCTGCAGGAAGGCTACGTGGTGTTTGCGCCCGACTACCGGGGCAGCATCGGCTATGGCCGCGACTGGCGCAACGGCGTGTACATGGACGTGGGCGGCAAGGACGCGAAAGATGCGTGGATGGGGGCGAATTATCTGAAAACGCTGCCTTACGTGGATCCCGACCGCATTGGCGTGTGGGGGTTGAGTTATGGCGGCTTTTTCACGCTGATTGCGATGACCGACCAGCCTACGCTTTTCCGCGCCGGAGTAGACGTCGCCGGGGTGGTGGATTACGTCATGTACTACAACGACCCCTACCACAACGATTGGACGGTGGGGCGAATCGGGACGCCGGAAGAGAATCCGCAGGTTTACGCAAACGCGTCGCCGCTTTCGCACATTGACCGCCTGGCGCGGCCTCTGCTGGTGCTGCACGGCACGGCAGATGTGAATGTGCCCTTTATCGAGTCAATTCGGCTCATGGATGAGGTGCTGAAGAAAAACAAGGGCGATTTGGTTCAATTCATGGTTTACCCGGGAGAATTTCATTACTTCACCCGCGAACACGTGCTGCGCGATGCCTGGCGCCGGGTGGACGAGTTCTTTGCCAGCGATCTTCGCGACGAGCGCCCAGCAGCGCAGGACAAATAACTAATACCCTGAAGTCACAGCTCCACTCACTGGGCGGGCGACCGCGGGCGGATCGAGTCGGCGGGAACAACGCCCTTGCCTTCGAGAACCGAATACAACTGGTCTGCCGGCAGATCGTGCAGGACATCGGCTGCGCCCGAAGGCCAGCGGATTTCGACACTGTCAATCTTCGTG
>DASSIZ010000055.1 GCA_035691485.1 Terriglobales bacterium | reverse complement strand
TGGAGCGCGCTCGGATTGTTGGAGCGCGCTCGCCCTCGAGCGCTTTTTTGCGATTTGGAGCGCGCTCGCCCTCGAGCGCGGACAATCAATACACAGGTTCAACCCACAACCACGGATATTCTTCCTCCGTCGTAACCAGCCCCTTGCGAACCGGGTTGAGGCAGAGGTAATCCATGTATCGTCCGAATTCGGCGTGACGAAGCAGCCGATCAAAGAAATCACGATCCCATACCGGTCCGCTGCGCCGGAGCAGTTTGTTGATCCCGTGCGCCGCCGGTCCACGCATCCCGTTCATGATCTCACCAATTCCGAAACATTCTCCGGGTTCGTCCACGAGCGGCGAGAACAGAGCATGCACGTGGTCCGGCATGACCACCGCGGCATAAAGGAACACGCGCTGGTTGTGTTCTCGCCTAATGTGCTCCAGCACGATACTTCTCGCTGCAGGCGGAAGTAGCCAGCGCTTATAGGTCGTCATGCTCACAAATATCGAGCGATCGCCGCTCTGCAGGTGCGGCAGGTCACGCCGGTATTCGTAACGCCGCGGAATGACTGGGCACATGCAACGCAGTCTAACCACGAACTCTCGGCGCTGCGTCCAATACCCTGTCTGGATTCTGTGTCTATTCCCGTTTCGGCGCGTTCGGGGCGAACGCGCTCCAACAACCCGTAAACTTGGAGCGCGCTCGCCCTCGAGCGCGGAGAATCAATGCAGCTGCTCGGCGAGCTTCGCCCGCAGTTGCTGCCATGCTTCCTCTGCCTGCCGCGTCGGCGCGGCGTCAGCCGTATCCACCACTTCCAGCAGTTGCGACAGATTGTTGAGCGTGCCCGCCAAGGTATCCCCACGCGGCGGCCTGTTTTCGCCCGGCGTCGTGATTGCGGGTTTCTCGCCACGCTGCTGCATGGCGGTGTATGCCTGCCGCATCGCGTCGGTGATCTGCATCTCCAGTTCAAACTGTTTCTGCAACTCCGCACCAGTGGCCTTCAAACGCGGGTCGAGCTTTACCGTCAGCGCTTGGGTGAAACTCCTGCCGTCCACCGTGAGCCGTACCTGGTAATTTCCCGGCAATACCAGCGGACCGACTGGCAGCCCGGTCACACCGACAGCCCAAACCGCGGAAATGTCATAGTTTTTGTGCAGGCTCGGCGGGTCCGGATAACGCAGATCCCACACAAAACGATGCTCGCCCACCGTTGTCTCCACCGGGGTCGGCGGCATGAACCAGCCGCTTGCAATCGGCACCATCTTTTCCGGCTCGAATGGCTTGTCCGCGGACGAGAACCGGCGCACCTGCTTGCCGCTGCTGTCCAAAATTTCTAACATTACTTCCTTCGCCGGCTGTGCGAGATAGTAATCCACGATTGCCCCCGCCGGCGGGTTCTGCCCAGCCGGTTCTTCGGGCGGAAGGGGCGTGTCGTGCCCGACGTCGCTGCGCACGCGCATTGCCGTCTGCGGCGCAAATAAATACGCTGGGGAACTTGCGACTTCGCGCGTCATCTGCCGCAGTGGTGTCACATCGTCCAGAATCCAGAACGAGCGTCCGTGGGTTGCGATCACCAGATCATCCTCATGGATGACCAGGTCGTGCACCGGTGTTACCGGCAGATTCAGTTGCAACGGCTGCCAGTGTTCGCCATCGTCGAACGATACGTAAACACCCACTTCCGTCGCGGCGTACAGCAATCCTTTGCGCCTGGGATCTTCGCGAACGGCACGAACGAATGCCGCCGCAGCAATGCCCGAATTCATTCGTTTCCAGCTTTTGCCGAAATCGTGGGTGCCATAGATCGCCGGCGTGTAATCGTCGATGCGATGCCGGTCCACCGCAACGTACGCTGTTCCCGCGTCGAAATGCGATGCGTCAATCATGCTGATCTTGCTGAAAGGCTGGAAACTGTTGCCGGTCAGGTCAGCCCAGGCCTTCCCACCGTCGCGCGTGATCCAGATTTTCCCCGTGTCGCTGCCCGCCCAGATCACATTGCCATCCACGGCTGACGGCGCAATCGCGTACACCACGCCATAACACTTGGAAGCGGCGTTCTGGGTTGTCACCGGCTCCGCGGTGGAGCCCGGCCGCCCTCCGCCGGCTGCTTCTTGAGAGACGCACCCGGTCAGGTCCGGGCTGATCTGTTGCCACGAATTTCCGCGATCCTGTGACCGGAGCACGTACTGCGCTCCCATATACAGCGTCTTCGGATCTTGCGGCGAAAACACGATTGGCGAGGTCCAGGTAAAGCGCAGCTTACGCTGGCTGATTTCCTGGCCGAACTGAGCCACCGGCGTGGGCGAGACGTTCTGGGATTGTCCGGTGACCTTGTCGAAGCGATACAAACGCCCGTAGGTGTCGCCGGCATATACCGTGTTCGGATCGCTTGGATCGGGCGCAATGGCGCCTGCCTCACCGCCTCCCACCGAATACCAGTTGCGGAAGGTGATCGAGCCATAATCGCTGCGGCTCGTCGTCGCCGCCGTCCCGCTGTCCTGCTGTCCGCCGTAAACGTAATACGGAAATTGATTGTCGGTGGCGACGTGGTAGAACTGCGCCGTGGGCTGGTTATACCAGGAAGACCAGCTCTTGCCCCCATCAGCGCTGACGACCGTCCCCTGGTCACTGGCAACGACCATGCGTAACGGATCGTCCGGATCGAGCCAAACAAAGTGGTAATCGTCGCCTCCGGGCTGACCTTTGAGCACGGTGAATGTTTTGCCGCCATCGGCCGATTTATAGATCGCGACATTCGGGATATAGACGACCTCGGGATTATTGGCATCGACCGTGATTTCGCCGAAGTACCACTGTCGTCCGAACGTGCGACGGTCGTTGCTCACCCGCCGCCAAGTCGCGCCGCGGTCATCGGAGCGGTACAGCCCGCCTTCGTTCCCGGTGAATAATCCGCCCTGGTTCGCCTGCAGCGTATCGACGAGCAGATAAACCACATGTTTCGATGTTGCGATGCCCGCTCGCCCCCAGTCCGCGCTCGGCAGGCCGTTGCCTTTGATCTGCGTCCAGGTTGTGCCGCCGTCGGTGGACTTGTACAACCCACTGCCGGGACCCTGGATCGGCGGATACGTGCTCCATGGCGGACGGTGCGCGTTCCACAGCGTCGCATAGACAATCTTGGAATTGTCAGGATCAAATGCCAGGTCGATCGCTCCTGTGTTCTCGTCTTTATAGAGGACCTTTTGCCACCTCCTGCCGCCGTCGGTCGTGCGGAACACGCCGCGCTCCTGGTTCGGCCCGTACGCGTGTCCCAGCGCGGCGACGAAAACAACATTCGCGTCCTTGGGATCGATCAGCACTCTTCCGATGTGGCGCGTGTCCTCTAATCCCACGTGCGTCCACGTGGTTCCGGCGTCGGTGGACTTGTACACGCCGTTGCCGAAGGAAATATCGGAGCGGATCGACGCTTCGCCGGTTCCGACGTAGAGGATTTTGCCATCGGACGGAGCCACCGCCAGCGATCCGATCGAGGCGATTGGTTGGGAATCGAAGATCGGCGTCCAACTCTGTCCGCTGTTGCTTGTTTTCCAGACCCCGCCGCCAACGGCGCCGAAATAGTAGACGTCGCGCTGGCCGCGTACTCCGGTTGCAGTCAGTGCGCGGCCTCCGCGGAATGGCCCGATCATCCGCCACCGCATGCCGGAATAAAGGTTGGGACTGACGTTCTGTCCGGATGCGGCGATTGAAAACAGCAGCAGGAACTGCAACAGCAACGCTGCGTGACGGCTATTTTTTTGGACGCTCATCATGTGGGATACGAAGTATAACAATCGACTCAACCCCAATGGCTGAGCACGGATAGCTGCCGGCAGACGGTCAGTTTGTGATTTCCCTCACATGCATGCGTGACAAACCGGCCATTGCGGCCGATTTCCGGACGTGAACGGCCCCCGGCTGCAGCCAATGGCTACATCGCGCATTGGACCGCTTTTGGGAAATTGCCCTCCCCCGGGTTCTAATCAGTCAGTCACTGGCTCCTGACGGACCGTATGGGTCCGCTATCGCCGAGGATTACCCGTCCGAGGAGGACCCTGCCTTTGAGCACGCAATTGATTCCCGCCGCAGCGCCGAAACCGGATTTCGCACCCGGCCATCGCGAGCAGTTCCGCGTCATCCAGCCGCAGACGACCTACACCGGTTCGCCAATCATGCCCTTGCAGAAGGGGCTGCCGCGCTCCACGCAATCCCTGTGCCCGGAATGTAGCGGTCCCATTGAGGCCATTTTGTTTGAGGATAAGGGCCGCGTCTACATGGAGAAGGCCTGCGCTGCCCATGGCCGCTTCCGCGATCTCATCTCTCCCGACGCCAAGCTTTATCTCAAGATGGAGAACTGGCACTTCGGCGACAATCGCGGCATCAAGAATCCCGCTGTCCGCGACGCCACCCGCTGTCCCGAGCAGTGCGGCCTCTGTTCGATGCACATCTCGCACACCGTGCTTGCCAACGTTGATCTCACCAACCGCTGTAACCTGACCTGCCCGGTCTGCTTTGCCAATGCCAATGTGCAGGGTTATCTCTACGAGCCCGATATCGATCACGTTCGACGCATGCTGCAGGCCCTGCGCGATGAGCAGCCGGTGGCCGGGCGCGTGGTCCAATTTTCCGGTGGCGAGCCTACCGTCCACCCCCAGTTTCCCGAGATCTGCGCCATGGCTCGCGAGATGGGGTTCAGCCACATCCAGGCAGCCACCAACGGCATTACCCTTGCTGACCTTTCATACGCTCGCAAATGCAAGGAGCACGGCCTGACCACCTTGTACCTGCAGTTCGATGGCATATGCGACGATATTTACCGGCGCACCCGCGGCGCGTCTCTCATGGACAAGAAGCTGGCCTGCATTGAGAATTGCCGCCAGGCCGGCATCAAGATCGTCTTCGTGCCCACCATCGTGCGTGGCGTCAACGATCACCAGATCGGCGACATCGTCCGCATCGCCATTGAGAACATCGATTGCGTCTCCGGCATCAGCTTTCAGCCGGTGGCCTTCACTGGGCGCATCAACCGCAACGAAATCGAGTCCAAGCGCTTCACCCTCGGGGACTGGGCCCATGCCCTCGCCGATCAGACCGGCATCTTCGATCCCATGCAGGATTTCTTCCCGCTGTCGTGCGTCTCGCCGTTCTCTCGTCTTGCTTCCGCCATGCGCGGCGAAGAAGTTCCCACCCTCACCTGCAACCCGCATTGCTCGATGGGGACCTACCTTTTCATCGACGAAAAAACCAAGACCGTCGTGCCCGTGACCCGCTTTGTCGATGTCGGCGCCATGATGCAGGACATGGACCAGATCGCGCGCACCGCGCGCCGTTCCATCCTGCAGATTTTCAGCAAGCTCAAGGCATGGCGCTCGCTGCAGCGCCACTTCAAGCCGCAGTTCGCGCCTCCCGGCCTGACCTTTGAGAAGTTCCTTCAGACCTTGCAGGGCATGACCGATAAAAAGCTCGGCCGCGATGGCATGGACGGCCGCTACACCTACCGTACTCTGCTGGTGGCCGGCATGCATTTCATGGACCTCTACAACTACGACGTCGAACGCGTGAAGCGCTGCGTCATTCACTATGCCGCTCCCAACGGCCTGATCTATCCCTTCTGCGCCTACAACTCCGGCCCCACCTTCCGCGAGAAAATTGAGAAGAAGTATTCCGTGCCCCTCGAAGAGCCGCTACATAAGTTGTGAGTTGTTCTGGAACTTGCAACTCCGCTGCTACAATGCCCGCCATGAGCGGCAAGCTCGCGGTCATCCTTTTGCTCCTCGCCTCCACAGTCGCTTGCAATATGTGGTCGAAGCCCGCCTCCGGTTGGACCGGCGCCACCGGCGGCGAGCAAATCGAGCAGCTTTTCTGGAAGGATGTGCAGGCCAGGAACTGGACCGAAGTTGACCGCCACGTCGGCGGCGCCTTTGCCGGCGCCGGCCCCGGTGGCATTTTCGACCGCGCAGCTTTTCTCAGCGACCTGCAAAAAGCGCCGCTCGCCGAGTTCTCACTCAGCGAATGCAGCTCCCGCCTCAATGGCGCCGACATCGTCATTACCTGTACGTTGCGCGCCAACTGGGGCGGCACCTCCACCAGCAGCGCTACCCTGAGTGTCTGGCAACAACTGAAAAAAGGATGGGTGATGGTGGCGCATTCCGAATCCCGGCTCGCCTCCAGCCCCATGAGCTGAGCCAGGAGTGCCGGCGGGAAGGGCCTGATTGGGGAAAACCCCTCACCCGCGAAGTTACTCTTGGAATCCCTGCCCTGCGCTGTCCCTGCTTTGATGTGGTACAAGACATAGTTGCTATGCCGGACTTTGAATCCAACGTCCAGAATGTTCAGCAGAGGCTGGGACGCCGTTTGAGCGGGCAGGAGCTACGCCTGCTGCAGATGTGGGACAGCATCACCCAGACCGCGCCTCGCGAGGTCTTCGCCCAAGGCGAAGAAGCCGATGCTGCTGAGGCGCCCAGCGGCGAGCCCGAACACCAGGGCCGCTTCAAGGTCGCTTTCAACAACGGCCACTTCGAAGTTTTCTTTGTCTGTTCTTCTGTCCTGTTTCGCGGCGTTGCCATCGATCGCAAGGAGGACGTATTGGCGTTCCTGACCCAACCCCCGATCGATCTCGATCCCCTGCTGGTCCGCCAGGCCGTTGCCGCCGCCGAACACATGAAGCCGACGCAGATTAACTACGCCGTGTCCGTCCCTGACGTCGTCTTGCGAAGTATGGGCTTCGAGCGCAACTAAGATTTCCCTTCAGTGCCACCGGGCGGTGAAGTTCGTTTGCACCGACGGTTGACCGAATGCCTTTGAATATCCCGACACGTCGCTGTTGCTGACCGCGCCAAGCAGCGGCTCAGCCGCCACCACGTAAGCGTCCGCCGGAACACCCTGGATGTTGTACGTCCCGTCCGGGCGCGTCAGTCCTCCGATCGGCGTATTGCGAATGTTTCCCGGGTAGCCGATGTTGCCGGTCACAGACTCGGCAAATACGTTCGCTCCGAACACTCCCGCGCCATTCAGCGTCACTTGTCCGCTGATGCTTCCGGTCGCCACGTCCGGCGTGCTCTTTGGATAGAGCTGCGAAATTCCCGCCACATCGTCATAACTGAGAGTGGTCAACGAGCTCGCCGCCGGGAACATGACGGCCCGGACGACCGCCGAATGGTCCATCCCGAAAAAGTGTCCTGCCTCGTGCGTTGCTACCGTCAGTAAATCCTGGCCTTTTGTGCCTCCCGTCGTGAAGCTGACCGAGGGATTAAAAACGATGTCGGCCTTGATCAGTTGACCCACAAACCGGGTCATGCCGCCATGCCCGTCCGCTTCGCCAACCGCGTTGGCTGTTGTCGTGGTCGTGACCGCCAGCGTATTGGAATCTTTCGAAAAATCTCCATCCATGCACACGAAACAGATCAGGTTGATATCGGGAGGCGACATGGACTCCGAAGTGACGGACGAATCCGGCCCGCGTGCAACCGGCAGGGTTGCATTCGGCGCGCTCGTCCAGGTGTCAAAGGCCGTCTGCATCACGCTCGCCACTGAGTTGCTGCCCGTGACGTTGCCCCCCTCCGCCGGGTCCAGGTTCCACGTCACCGGAAACGCGGTAAAGTCCCAGCGGTCCATCTGCGGCCCCGGCGCTGTGAAATCCGGCAGGTAGGAATATCCAGGCGTCCCGGCCAGCAGTATTCCTCCCATCGCTGCCAGGATGACCAGCGTGCACGGCGCGTGCGTCTTCATCGTGCCGACCTCCGGATCCGTGCTTCCGCTTCCCTCAACTTCATCGGCGATCCCGTGAATTCCGATACCACGCCGCCTTGTAGCGCTCTTGCGCCTGAAATCCCGTTCGTCACCATCGCGCTTCCGTCGATCGCGCGGATCATCCTGAAGTTTCCCTGCACCAACCCGACCACCACGTGGGTCCCGTCTCCGGCTGCGCTCGGCCGCAGGAACAGCAGCGCCTCTTCACCGATCTGGGCATGGTGAACCCCTGAAACCTTCTGTGTGTAGCCGCCCGCTGTCCCCCCGGGTTGTTTCACGTTGATTTCTTGCGCTCGTGCGCCCTTCAGCACTTGCGTGACCTGGAATGTCGTGTAGGTGTAAATCAGGGTGTGCTGCTCGTTCCACGCTGCTCGGGAACTGACTGCCCGTGCCTCCACCACATCGGTAGCGGCCTGCGTCATCTGTTCCACTGACATGGGAATGACGGTCGTAGCACACCCCGCGGCACTAACAAAAAGGGCGGTTGCGGTGGCGGCGGCTCTCGCGATCTTCCTTACGGAGAGGGACAGCATCCCTCTGCAGAACAAGTGTCTTTTCACGGCACCACCTCTAGCCCTCCGGCGAACATGGTCATGTTTCCGCTCGGTGTCTGCAGCACCACTGTCCGCGCTCCCACCGCCGCCTTCGAGGCCACCGCCGCCGTGAACGAAACGCCGGGCGTGCCATCGCTCGCGTTGATTGCGGCGACGTTGCTGATCTGGATGTCGTTGGGTCCGACAATCGAAACCTGCATGTTCGAGTTCAGTCCAGGTCCGAACACCACGATCCGAGCGGTTTCCCCGCGGTGAATGACGTCCCCGGTATTGAAAGCGGAGGCCGTCCCCGTCATCGCCGCCACGCCCAGGTCCTGCACGATCGGTGCGGTTCCGTTCGGCGCCGCCACGCTGATGTTTACCCCCGCCGCGTTCTGCCCCGCCGCCACCTGCACGATAGACGGCGACACCGGCGCTGCCGGCGCGCCGCTTCCACTGGGCCCAGCCGCTGTCGGAATAGGGGCCGTCCCCGACGGCACCCGTGGACTGGTGGTGCCGCCGCAGCCGATCAGTGCCGAAAGGAAAACAAGACCTAGGAGGGTTCGATACACGGGGCCGCCAACTCCTGCACGCTAGAGATGAACGCTCCCAGCTTCCGAGTTGCACCCCAGTGACTTTGTCGCACCATATCTATAAAATGCGCGCAACATTGTGCCCGGCAACCCTGTTTCACTTGCTCCGTCTCAACTGACCGCCTTCCGCGCCTCGCTGTTGCGCTGGTTCGGCGCTCACCGACGCCCACTGCCTTGGCGCCAGACTTCGGACCCGTACTGCATCTGGATTTCAGAAATCATGCTGCAGCAGACCCGGGTGGCGGCCGTGCTGGAGCGGTATGCCGAGTTCCTCCGCCGCTTTCCCGACGTCAGTTCGCTGGCCGCGGCCAGCCTGCAAGACGTTCTCGCCGTCTGGAGTGGCCTCGGCTATTACCGTCGCGCTCGGGCTCTGCATCGCGCCGCCCGCATCGTTGTGCGCGATCACGCCGGGCAAGTTCCTTCCGATTCTGCCGCCTTGCTTTCTCTACCCGGCGTCGGTCGCTACACCGCCGCGGCCATCGCCAGCATCGCTTTCCGGCGGCCGTCGGCGGTCGTGGACGGCAACGTCGAGCGCGTTCTCCGCCGTCTTTTCGGCTGGCGCACCGCCCCCATATCGAAGATTTGGAAAGCAGCGGCTCAATTGCTCAGCCCGCGCTCTCCCGGCAATTTCAACCAGGCGATGATGGAACTCGGCGCACTCGTCTGTCTTCCTCTCCTGCCTCGCTGTGACGCGTGCCCGATTCGCAAATTCTGCGTCACTCGCGGCCCGCTGGAACGACCCGTTGCATCCCCCCGCAAGTCCGCCGAAACCACCTACGGACTGCTCGTTCGCGACCATCGTGTGTACCTGGTGCGCCGCCGCCGCGGCGAATCGCTCATGCCCGGCATGTGGGAATTGCCGCAACTGCCCGCCAATGGCGTGCCGCCCGACTTTACTCTTCGCCATTCCATCACTGTCACCGACCACACCGCGCACATCTGCCTCATTTCCTCTCCGCCCGTGCCGCGCGGACGCTGGTTCCCGCTTCCGGACGCCGCGGCCCTCCCGCTCACCGGCCTGGCGCGCCGGGTTCTCCGCCGCGCCGCCCTGATTTAAAATCAAGCTTCGTCCTTCGTGCCCTTATCTGTCTGCTTTTTGGCCGAGATCGTTTTCTTGGCCCGTGCTCGTTGGGGGAGCGGAGAACCAATTTCGGAGGTCTTGATGCCTGCGCTTGCGGCCGGAAAAGTCGCGCCTGACGTATCGCTCCCCGACTTGCATGGCGCGCGCTTTTCTTTGCGCAAGGCGCTCCAGGCGGGTCCTGTCGTGCTCGCCTTCTTCAAGGTCACCTGCCCGGTCTGTCAATACGCCATGCCGTTCGTCGAGCGCATCCATCGTGGGCATCACGGTCGCGCGCAGGTTGTCGCCATCTCCCAGCATCCGCTGAAAGAGACGCAGATGTTCGTGCGTGAGTACGGCATCACCATGCCGGTTCTGCTGGATGACCCAGACACTTACCCCGCTTCAAATGCCTACGGCCTGACGAATGTGCCCACTATCTTTTTCATCGCCCCGGACGGCAAAATCAAAATTTCCAGCGTAGGTTGGGACAAGAAGGACTTGCAGGAAATCAACCGGCTCGTGGCCTTGGCTCTGGCCACTCCCGCTGCGGCCCTTTTTCACACCGGGGAAGACGTCATCGACTCCAAGGCCGGTTGAGGCTCTTTAAACTGACCGCAGTTGGCGGGCATAATCATTCGGTTGCAGCGCGTTCGCTGTTGACCGCGCAAGAAGGACTTGGAAAATCATGCGTAAATCAGCTCTCTTCATTTTGATTCTCGTTCTCAGTGCTGCCCCACTGCTCGCGCAAAAACCAAGAACGAAACGCGCCACGCCGCAATCCGCCGTTTCTGCACCGCCGGCTGCAGCCATGAAATCCATTGATCCGCAGCGCATCCGTGCCCACGTCAAGTTCCTCGCCAGCGACTTGTTGGAGGGACGCGGCACCGGCCAGCGTGGCGGCGACATTGCCGCCCAATACATCGCGTCACAAATGGAATCCTACGGTCTCAAGCCCGCCGGGGATCATGGCACCTACATGCAGAAAGTCCCGATGGTTGGCATCACCACCGAGCCTTCCACCAACGTCTACCTTCTGCAGCCCGGCAAGGCCACGCAAAAGCTGAAGCTCGGCGACGACATCGTCGCCATGGATGAAACCCAGAACGCCGCCGACGATATCGACGCCGACATCGTCTTCGTCGGCTATGGCATTGACGCGCCCGAATACCAATGGAACGATTTCAAGGACGTCGACGTCCGCGGCAAAGTCCTGCTGATGTTCATCAACGAACCGGTTTCCAACGACCCCAAATTTTTCAAAGGCGAAGCGCTCACTTATTACGGACGCTGGACCTACAAGTACGAAGAAGCGGTGCGAAAAGGCGCGGTCGGCGCTATTCTCATTCACAAGACCGACCTGGCCAGCTATGGCTGGGACGTCGTTCGCAACTCCTGGGGCGGCGAGCGCTCCTACCTTCGCGATGAAGGCCAGCGCAAGCTCAAACTCGCCTCCTGGATCCAACTGGAAGTCGCGCGCAAACTCCTCGCCGACTCTGGCCTCGACTTCGACAACCTGATGCAGCAGGCCCAATCGCGTGACTTTAAGCCCATTTCGCTGCCCGTGCGCGTGCAGGCGCACCTGGTCAGCAAGATTCGCCCCTTTGATTCTCAAAACGTGCTCGCTGTGCTGCCCGGCTCTGACCCTCGCGTCAAAGACCAGGCTGTCTTCTACAGCGCCCATTACGACCACCTGGGCATCCACCCCGAACAGCCGGGCGACAACATCTACAACGGCGCGGTGGACAATGCCACTGGCTGCGGCATCCTGCTCGAACTCGCCCGCGCTTATGCATCGTCTCCACAGCATCCCAGGCGCTCCATCTACTTCGCCGCTGTCACCGCCGAAGAGCAGGGCCTCCGCGGTTCGGAATTTCTCGGCAAGCACCCGCCCGTTCCGGCAGGAAATGTGTCCCTCGGCTTGAATTTCGACGGCCTCGCTCCCAACGGCATTCCCGAAGAAATCGAAGTTTCCGGCGCTGAGCGCACCACGTTCAATCCCGCCGTCCTGGCCGCAGCCAAGGATTTCAACCTTGTCATCAAGCCTGACTCCAACCCTTCCGCCGGTTACTACTACCGCTCTGACCATTTCAGCTTCGCGCGCGTCGGCATCCCTGCCTTTTCCATCAATGAAGGCATGAAGTTCAAAGGCCACGATGTTGAGTGGGGAATCCAGAACGAGCGCGAATACAACACCAGGCACTACCACCAGCCCAGCGACGAATTCAATCCCGATTGGGACTTCTCGGGCTTGGCCGAAATTGCCCGCTTCGGCCTCGACCTCGGCTGGATGGCTGCTACCCAGACTCAGGGGATCGGATGGCAGCCCGGTGATGAATTTGAAGCCGTACGCAAAGCCAGCCTGCAGTCAAATTCGCGCGTCGGCTCGCAATAACCATGTTTCCGGCGAGTGCCCCACATTTGCCGCGTTGGGCAAGTGTGGGTTAGATTTCGAGCGGCGTCATCCCCCCGCCCGGAACCCAACCTGGCAGTATTCTCCACCCGGTACCGCGTGCTAACCTCTCACGCAAGCCGACTCCCATGGCGCCGTTTCCGTTTCTCCAGCGCGAAAGCCTGTCCGACCTTGCCCGTCAAGTGTCGCTCACCGGTTACACTCCCAGCCTGGAACTCGCCGGCCTGCTTGCGGGCATTGACAACGTTCGCCACGACGTCTATCTCAGCCCCGTCTTTACCGACGTCGTTCGCCGCCACATTCACCGCATGGTCGCTCGCTACGGCAACGTGGAAGAACTCTTCACAGTAGAAGTAAAGGAAACTCCCAACATCGCGCTACCCTCATTTCTATGGGGCAAAGTCGAGGCTCCGCATCCGGCTCCCAAGCCTGGCGCCGATCCCGCCGATTTCAAGCGCCTGCTCACCGATCTGATGATCCTGGCTCTTAACTGGGCCAAGGGTGACGGCAACGTCAGCCTCGATGTGCTTGCGCGCCTGGCCGTCATTAAGTTGCTGCGCACCGAGTTGACCGCGCAATTCAACGCTATCCTCGAGCATCTCCGCGCCAAGCAGGCGGAATACGAAAATCCTCGTCATGCCGCGCTTCATAAAGCGGTTGAGATGCGTGAGCGTTGCGCCGTCTTCCATCTTGCCAAGCGTCAGCTTTTGCGCAGGGTCGGACAGGAGCTTTTCCAGACCCTCCGCGAAGTCGAGAAGGAAACCCTCGCCCGCATGCGCCGTGCCTTATTCGGGGGCGCCGATCCGCCTGCTTACGCGCTGCTGCTCAATCGCCTGATGTTCACCGAGGACGGCCGCGACGACTACATCAATGCTGAACACTACGTCATGCTGGGCAACTTCGAGCGTGACCCCGACCGCTTCGGTACGCTGCAGGAAATCGCCCGCGTCTTCCTCACCGCGCTCGATCTGCCCGCACCCGAGGTTCGCGACCACGTGGACCTCGATTCGCTGCTCTCGGTGCCGGAGAACGCTCACGAGTTGGTCGCCTCCGGTAACCCGGACGACTCTAACCCCAAGAGCCGCGCCCAGAAGTCGATCCTCGCGGCCTGGACCGACACTTTGGAACGCAATGGCGTCATGGACCACATCATTGCCGCCTATGAAGCCGCGCCCCTGCTCGGGGAGTATTCGCCCGTCATTCACCCGCAGCAGCTTAAGAATGCGCTCATCAATCGCAGCGAGCGCACCCGCGTCGAGCGACTCTTAGAGGAGCACACGCGCCTCTCCCCCGCCAATTTCCATGCCGCTCTCCGGCGTGTCTATCATTACCGCGCTTCCGATCGCGCCAAGATTGCCGGCCGTTTTCTACTCGCCTTCATCTCCTACCACCGCGACTTGCGCAGCCTGGAGGTCCTTAACCGCAGCCTCGAATCCGTCAACCTCATTACCAGCGACCGCCTGCGCGAGCTTTCCGCCATCAATCGCACGCTTTACGAATTTCTTCTCCCCCAGGAGCAAAAGCCGGCTGAGGACAAGGTTGTCAATCATGTCATCCTCAAGGCCGACGTCCGCGACTCCACTACTCTCACCCGCACCCTGATGGAGCGTGGTCTCAATCCCGCTTCCTACTTCAGCCTGAATTTTTACGAACCGGTCAATAAGCTGCTCGCCAAATATCAGGCGACAAAGGTATTCATCGAGGGCGACGCCGTCATCCTGGCCCTCTTCGGCTACGATGGCAAACAGGGCTTCCCGGTGGCGCGCACTTGCGTCCTGGCGCGCGAGATCATCTCCATCGTCCATGCCTACAATGAGCAGTCACGCCGCGGCAGCCTGCCCACCCTGGAATTGGGCATCGGGATCTCTTTCCATGATTCCGCTCCCATGTACTTGATGGATGGCAGCAACCGCATCATGATTTCCAAGGCCCTCAACGAAAGCGACCGCCTCTCCTCCTGCAACAAGGGCGCCCGCCGCTTCCTCGCCGACAGCGAAGGCTTGTTCAACGTCTACTCCTTCAAGACCGTGGACGACGAAGCCACCGGCGGTAATCCTGACGAGTTCCTCATGCGCTATAACGTCGGCGGCGTCAATCTCCACGCCGATGCCTTTAGCGTCCTGCAACAGGAAATCTCCCTGCACAGGCACGATCTCGAACTGCCCACGCTCTGGGAGAAGGAGGTCGTCCACCTTTACAGCGGACTGGTCCCCCTCGGCAGCGGCATGTTCCATCGCATCGTCATTCGCGAAGGCCGCATTCCGCGTATCGATGCCAGCAATTTCTCCTTCAACAGCTGGACCGACCTCAAGTACTACGAGGTCTGCACCAGCGAAGTCCTCTACGAGTACATCGAAAACGACCTCGCCGAATCGGTTTCTACCACTTCCGCCGGCTGAACCTGCGAGGACCTGCCTGATGATTAGTGAGGGGGGAGAGAACTGTGCTGGGTGTTTACTGTTCGAGTGAAAACGCAATCCTTCTAAAACGGCATTTTCTTCACCGCGAACGGAATCTGCACCACTGCTTCCAGGTCAACTGCTGATCCGTTCTTCGTTGCCGGACGGAACTTCCACTTCGACAGCGCGGTCTTTGCGTTCTCGTCCAGGCGCTCTTCCAATCCACGCAGAACTCGGACTTCGCTCACCGTTCCATCTTTACGGATCACCGCGTAAAGGGTCACCGTCCCTTCCACGCGATCGCGCATCAGTTCCCCTGGATACGAGGGATCCACCTTTAACACCACTTGCGGAGCGACGATATCGCCTTGCGCCACGGTTTCTTGCAGTTCTGCGAAGCGGATGATCCAGCTTCCACCCGCGCTCGTCAGGTTCGGCATGTTCAGCGCCATGGAGTAATAGCGCCTCGCTCCGAATACCTTGTCTTCGATCTTTCCCGGAGCGTCCAGGTTCGCGCGCGACAATCGCCGCGACAGCTCGGCCTCTCGCGAACGTTCCAGCGATGCAATCGTGGTCTGCTTCGGAACGATCTTTCCCGCATCCGCCGGAGTTCCGGCAATTCCCGCGGTCGCTCGCGACGGCGCTGGTCCCACTGAGATTCCTGTTGGACCGGAGCCCGCTCCGCTGCCTCCTCCGTTGGCTACGCGTCCGCTTCCGCCTGCGCCGTTGATGTTTCCGCCCTTGATGTCTGGCGTGCCCGCGGCATTGGGGCTTCCCTCCGGAGTCGCTGCGAATTGTCCGGATCTGCTTCCGTTCGGAATCTTGATCGGACCATTCACCGCCGCTGGATCCAGGCCCAGCGCGATCACTCTTCCTGCGGCTTGCTTTCCATTCCCGATTCCGGTGACGTTGGGCGGAGCCGGAGGGGTTGCATTCTGTGCGCCTCCGCCGCCGGCGCCGCTCCAAGCTGAGCCCGCCGTTGCAACACGCTGTTCCTGAACCGGCATCTTCGGCGCTGCCACCGTGGTCTCCAGTCGCGCTACGTTCATCGTCCCAAGCTGCTGTCCTGTGGTCGAAGGCGCAGGTTCAATCACGGACGGTTCCGGCAGGTTCGGTAGCTTCGACTTTACGAGGTCGATCGCCGGTGGAGGAGCAACCGCTTCCGCCGGAATCGGCGCCGCGGACTTCGCTCGCAGCGCTTCCGTCGATGGCGACGGCGAAATCACTTCCGGCATCATCGCCGGCAACTTCAGTTGCGACGGCGTCTGCGCAAGAGCCGCTTCCGGAACTGCCGATGGAATCGGCGTCCATGCCACCAGGTTCGGCATCGCAACGTCGCGCGGCAACTTGATCTGGCTGGGCGTCACGATGGTCTGGCGGAAATTGTCGGGTGCGCGCGGTATGGAAATGATGCGCTGCGTGGCGAACTTCGGTTCGCCCTTCTGCTCCCGCTTCGAGGGCGCGGGATCCTCGCCGGTATTGATTTCCGGCAGGTACTCGGAGACTTTGTAGTAGGTGATCTGGCTTTTGTCGAACGGGCTGCGCGTACTCACTGGCGCAGGCTGCAGCCACGTCACCGACATGCCGTAGATCACAACGATGCCGAAGATGTGGTATAGCGCCGAGCTTGCCATGCTCCGCCACGCCACCGGACGATGGACGAAAACGTCGGGCCAGAACTCGGCGCGCTGCGCGGTCAACCGCGGCTGCCGCGCTTCCCGGAAGTGCAGCAAATCCCGCAGGTTCTCGAAGAAGTCGCGCCGTCCCGAGGACCATTGGACCAGCAGTTTCGGTTGCGTCCCCTGCGGCACGGTAGCTTTGGGGACTTCGGCACGAACTAGATCCTGCATCCAACACCAAAAAGGAGTGTTGCGCAATTATAGCGTAGATAAAGGCCACAGCTGGCTACTCTGCCCATACGCATTGTGGTTTAATGGGCAGCAACTCGGGACTACTTCTATGGTTATCCTGCTTCATCCCACGAGAAAGCAACCGCTATTGGACACTGTCAACCTCAGACTAGCGGGCATATTCGGCGCCGTCCTGTTGATGCTGTCGGGCATTGTCCTGTTTGCTCAGGCTCCCGCCCCGAAGAGCTCGCCAGGCAAAGCCGCTGACGAGGTCTCCGGCATGTACACGTTCTTGCGCGAGGGCGAGTTCGTCGAAGTGGACGTGGAGCCGGACGGCCGTGTAACCGGATTCGTCTCCCGTTACGGCGAGAAAGAGAGCGATCGCGGCGCGTTCCTCGACCACATGTTCAGCAAGGGTTCGATGGAAGGTAACAAGCTTTCCTTCACTACCCGCTCTGTGCACGGCACCTCGTTCGAGTTCAAGGGAACGGTAGACCGCGGCGAAGGAAAGGCGCCGGGCGCGGAAGCCTATCACGTCATTAAAGGCACGCTGACGGAGATGACCGAAGACCAGAACCACAAGATCACGGCACAACAGCGCGAGGTCACGTTCAAGTCATTTCCCGCGGACGCGGTCATGCCGCCGCACCACAAAGACTAGATGGCCCGTCAACGCTTACTTTCCGGAGGCGAACTGTAATCCACCGGATTGCTGGGGCTTCCGAAGCGTTCGGAGACCTCGTCCGGCGACAACGGCTTCGGCGACGCTTTCCCGCCAGCAGCGCTGGTGTTGCCAAACGTCCCGGTCGCACGCGCGAGATCGGTCTGTGTCATCTCGAAGCCTGGCCCGATGTCGCCGCTGCGTACCGCCGGCTTTCGTCCTTCCTGGCCTTTACCCTCGAGCGCGGACTTGAAATCGCGCAGCACTTGTTCGATGTAGCGCTCAATGAGCCCGCCAGTATTCTCGACGAAAGGCTTTAACACCCGCGACGGTGGCGCGTAATTCATGGTGACTTGCACTAAGGTATCGTTGCCCAGCGGCGAGAAAGTGATGCGCCCGGTATGCTTCGGGCCATGAATCGACTTCCAGCCGATTGCCTGGTTCGGAATGAACTGCTCGATTTTCGCGTCCCACTCCACGGTTTTGCCGTCCAGACGTACCCGCCAGTGCGAGAGGCTGCCGCTTTTGCGGATGTTCTGGACATAATCCGAAATCTGCGGCAGCGTTTCCAGGTTCGCCCACGCGTCGAAAACCTCCGGTAGTGACCTCCCGACCTGGATGCTCTTTTCCACCCGCAAAACGCGTTTCCGCGAGCCTGCAATTTGTTTGATTAACAAGAACATGCCGATGCCTGCGCCCGCGCCGGCTGCCGCTCCAGTCCCAAATCCACTCCAGAATTTCCTGGCCATAGTCCGCCCCCTCATTCATAAATCGTTCTGAAGTGAGAACAATCTCAGCGCACCTTGGTTGCCCTGTGCAAATCGTCGTTGTGAACGGCGAGCCAGCGGCAGCGACACGGGAATGGACAACAGCGCAGTTGCAAGCGCCATCCCTTTGTCAGGCAACCGAGCATGATCCATGATCAAAGCCAATCAGGAGCAGATCGCGAAAGACGTGTTGAGGAGACTGCCGTGAACCGGGCACGCGTCCGCATCGGCACCTCGGGATGGCACTACAAGCATTGGTGCGGGCCCTTCTACGAGGACAGAACGGCGCCGTCCCAGATGCTGCAGGTGTATCTGAGATACTTCGATACGGTGGAAATCAACAACAGCTTCTATAAGCTCCCGAGCGCGGAAACATTCCGCTTATGGCGGCAGTCCGCCCCGCCCGGCTTCCGCTTTGCGGTGAAGGCGAGCCGGTTCATCACTCACATGAAGAAGCTGAAAGACCCGCAGAATGCGCTCGACAACATTCTGAAGCGCGCCGCAGAACTGAAAGATAAGTTGGGACCGATCCTGTTCCAGTTGCCGCCGAAGTGGATGGTGAATGCGGAGCGGCTGGAAGAATTCCTGGCGGCGCTGCCGCAGCGGCACCAGTACGCATTCGAGTTTCGGGAGCGCAGCTGGCACAAGGACGCAATCTACGACATCCTGCGGCGGCATAACGCGGCGTTCTGCATGTATGAATTGAACGGGTTCCATTCCCCGGCGCCGATCACCGCCGACTTCACCTACATACGCCTGCATGGTCCCGGCGGCCCGTACCAGGGCAGCTATTCACAGGAGACGCTGCGTGAGTGGGCTCGTAAGATCGAGCGATGGGGAGAGCGGCTCAAGGACATCTACGTTTACTTCGATAACGACCAGGCAGCCTTTGCGGCCAGAAACGCGCTGCAGCTGAAACAGATGGTGCGCGAGGATCGCGGGACGCGCGCAGCGTAGTGGAAAAGACGTCAGCCACAGGTTTACACCGATAAACACGGCGGAAGAGACATGTTCGTCAGTTCCGATCCGTGTCGATCAGTGTCGGTCTGTGGCCGTGTTTTCTATTGAGCCGCCCGCTTGCTGTCGGGTTTTTCGATTCCCAGTTGCGACAGGATGAACGCGTAGTCGAAGGCAATTTCCTTCAGGTAATCGTAGCGCCCGGAAGATCCGCCATGGCCCGCCGCCATGTTGGTTTTGAACACGAGCGGGTTGTTGTCGGTCTTCAGCGTGCGCAGTTTGGCAACGTACTTCGCCGGCTCGTGGTAGAAGACCTGGCTGTCGTTGAAGGAAGTCTTCACCAGCATGGCCGGATAGGCCTTCTTCTCCAGGTTGTCGTAGGGCGAGTAGCTGCGGATGTACTTGTACTCATTCGGCTTGTTCGGGTTTCCCCACTCCTCGTATTCACCGACCGTGAGTGGCAGCGATGCGTCGAGCATGGTGTTCACCACGTCCACGAAGGGCACCTTCGCGATCACGACGCGGAACAGCTCGGGACGCATGTTGGCAACTGCGCCCATCAGCAGGCCGCCGGCGCTGCCGCCCTGCACGACCAGGTGTTCCTTGGTCGTGTACTTGTTCGCGATCAGGAATTCAGCGGAGTCGATGAAATCGGTGAACGTATTTTTCTTGTTAAACATCCTTCCCGCATCGTGCCACGGCTTGCCCATGTCGCCGCCGCCGCGAATGTGGGCGATGGCATAGGAGAAACCTCGGTCCAGCAGCGGCAGAGCGTTGGAACTGAAGGTCACCGGAATGGATATGCCGTAAGAACCGTAGCCGGTGAGGAACATGGGATGAGTGCCGTCGCTGCGGAAATCCCGGCGATACACGATGGAGATGGGAATTCGCGTGCCGTCCCTGGCGGTGGCCCACAGGCGCTCGGATTTGTATTTCGTCGGATCATAGCCGGGGACTTCGATCTGCTTGAGCAGGTGGGAGGTGCGCTTCTCGACGTCGTAGTCGAAGACGGAGCTCGGCGTGACCATGGACTGGTAGCCGTAACGGTAGAGACTGGTGTCGTACTCGCGATTGTTGCTGGGCGAGGCGGAGTACACCGGCTCCGGAAACTCGATGCGGTGCGTGGCGCCGGACTTGAAATCAACGATGGTCAGGTGCGGCAACGCGTTCTCGCGTTCCACGCGGACGTAAAAATCCTTAAACACGTCAATGTTGCTCAACATCACTGACAGCCGGTGCGGCACCAGTTCTTTCCAGTTCTTCTCAGCCGGATCGCTGATCGGCGCGGTCACCAAACGAAAGTTGCGGCCCTTGTCATTGGTGCGGATCAGGAACTGATCGCCGTGATCCTCGGGGTAGTACTCATGATCCTGGCGGCGCGGGCTGATGAGTTGGAACTCGCCGGTGGGCTGGCCTGCGGGAAGAAAGCGCGCCTCCGACGTGGTGTGGCTCCCGACTTCCATCAGGATGTACTTGCGGCTGCGCGTGCGCGACGCTCCGACGTTGAAGCGCTCATCTTTTTCTTCGTACACCAGATCGTCCGGCTTGCCGGCCCCGAGCAGGTGACGGTACAGGCGGTAGTGACGCTTGGCCTGGTCTTCCACTGTGTAGAAGAGAGTCTTGTTGTCGGCGGCCCAGGCGACGGAGCCGACCTTTTCGGCGATATCTTCGACTCGCGCGCCAGTGCGCAAATCCTTGACCTGAAGTTTGTACTGGCGGAAGCCGGTGTTGTCGGTGGAATAGGCGAGCAGGTTGGCGTCATCGCTGACGACTTGCACACCCACGGCCATGAACTTCTCGCCCTGCGCAAGTTCGTTGACATCGAGAATCACTTGCTCCGGCGCTTCGAGCGAGCCTGACTTGCGGCAGAAAATCGGGTACTGCTTGCCTTCTTCCGTGCGCGAGTAATACCAGTACGGGCCCTCGCGATAGGGAACCTGCACGTCAGTCTGCTTGATGTGCCCGAGCATTTCCTTGTAGAGCGAATCCTGCAGCCCCTCGGTGCCATGCATGACCGCGCTGGCGTAAGCGTTCTCGGCTTCCAGGTAGGCGGCGACCTCGGGGTTCTGCTTTTCGCGAAGCCAGAAATAGTTGTCGATGCGGGAATCGCCGTGCACGGTGACGTCCTTGGGAATCACCCTCGCTACCGGGGGCTTGGCAGGTTCAGTCTTGTCGGCGGCGAGAGCGGGTGTGCTGGTCAGAGAAGCTGTCATCAGTATTAGGAAAAAAAAGAAGACTGCATTCATTGGATTCATCGCCTCCCAGGCGGGATTCGGCAAGGATTGCGGACACGCCAGTATAAAGGGCGGAGCTCCGTCGGGCCTCTATGAATTCCGCTCGCGATGTTCGTCCCACGCTTTTAAGACGAAGTCCGCCTATCGCAGCAGCCGTTCGGCGGCGCGCTGGCGGTAGTCGAACATTTCCTGCAGCGCGCGGCGGATGAACATCGCGTTCGCGATGCCGCCGATTTTGCCTCGTCCCACCTCGTACTCCACCGTGTCGCTGATCAGAGTTCCCGATCCGCTCGCTTCAAACGCGTGGGTGTGGTCCCAACGCTGGAATGGGCCGCGCACTTGCCGGTCGCGAAAATACGAGCCGTATTCAAAGTCCACGATGCGCGCCAGCCACCGCCCGCGAAAGGGAAGAGGCGGAAACAGGCGAACCGAAATCTCGATCTCCGAGCCTGCGCCGGCAAGGCCGGGATGCCCAGCGGGCGAGACCAGGTCGAGGCGAACCAGACGCGCCCCGGATCGGGGCGGGCTGATCTGCGGCAGGTTTTGCGGGTCGGCAAAGAAGCGGAAGGCGCGTTCAACATCCACCGCTACGAACTGCGAGGTTTCAAAAAACTGCGGCATCGCTCGATATTGGGCCGCCCCGTGGGTGAACCAGAATGGTAAACCCTATTCCTTGTAGTTGCGTTTGCCAGGTATCCAATCGGTAGAAACCGTCCGGCGCTGTCCGCAGGCAACTGAAAGACTTCGTGCAGGGGTAATCGGAAGACCTAAAAAATTACTATTGACAAGCAACTACTTAGGCGTAGGATGTGGTCAAAAGTGGTTGAAAGTGGAAAGAAGTCGGATCGTTCTGGGTAGCCAGCGCCCCGCGAGGGGCGGCAGTGGAATGATCGAGAAATTCCCCCAATTCGACCCTAACGACGCCGAACTGAAGCAACTTTTGACCGTTTTGGCCTCCGTGGCTGTCGGATCAGCAGCCTGGAAACGGAATCACCCGAATGTTTCGCGGCAATCACCCAACCCGCGTCGACGAAAAGGGACGCCTCAAGGTCCCCGCCGAATTCAAGCGCGTGATCGACGAGAAGTATGCCGTGAAATTTTACATCACCTCGCTGGATGGCAAGGTTGCCCAGATGTATCCCTTCGAGGAATGGGAGAGGATCGAGCAGAGGCTGTCCACGCTCTCCAATTTCAATCCGGCGAAGAAAAAGTTTCTCACCCACACCAACTATTGGGGTCAGGTGGTGGAGATGGACGCCCAGGGACGCTTGCTGCTGCCCCAGTTGCTGCGCGACGCGGCAGACCTGAAGGGCGATGTAGCGGTGATGGGCTACCTGAACCACCTGGAAGTCCGGAGCATGGAAGCGGTCCGCAAGGAAGTGGCAGAACCCTTCACGGCCGATGACGAGAAGAACCTGGACGAACTGGGCATTTAGCGGTGCATGGGAAAGACGAACTCGCCCCCAGGGGCGGACATGGCAATCGGGAACAGCAGGCTGGCCATGTTTCAGTTCTTTTAAAAGAAGCGATCGATTTTCTGGCAGTCAAGCCTGGCGGTACCTATATCGACGCCACGGTGGGGCTGGGCGGGCACAGTTTCGAGCTCGCAAGACGCCTCGGCCCACTGGGTCGTTTGATTGGGCTCGATAAGGACCCCAAGGCACTGACCATCGCCCGCGAGCGGCTGCGTCCGCCGGCCGGCCGGCAAAGTAACTGGCCGGAGGTAGAGCTGATCAACGCATCGTTCGCCCGGGTTGCGGAATTCGTCGGAGAAAACCAAGCCGACGGAATCCTGGCCGACCTGGGGTTGAGTTCGCTGCAGCTGGCGGACATGGCGCGAGGGTTCAGCTTCCAGGCGGAGGGCGCGCTCGACATGCGGATGGATCCAGTCGCCCCAATGACTGCCGAACAGGTGGTAAACCAGCTCAGCGAGCGCGAGCTTGCTGACTTGATTTACGAATTCGGTGAGGAAAGGAGGTCGCGGAGAATCGCCAGAGCCATTGTCCGGTCGCGGCCGATACGAACCTCGAAGCAGTTGGCGGAGGTCGTAGGGGCCGCGGCCGGGCCAATGAAACCCGGGCCGATTCATCCGGCGACGCTCACCTTTCAAGCTCTCCGAATCTTCGTAAACCGCGAACTGGACGATCTGCAGGCGCTGCTCCAGCACGACCGCGCGCCCGGCGTCCTCAGGCAAGGCGGACGGCTGGTGATCATCAGCTTCCATTCGCTGGAAGACCGGATCGTGAAGGACGCGTTCCGGGACGGCGCGCAGCGCGGCTGGTACCGGCTGTTGACCAAGAAGCCGGTCACGGCGACGGAAGAAGAAGTGGCGGCGAATCCGCGGTCGCGCAGCGCGAAGCTGCGGGCGGTGGAAAAGATCGTGGAAAATGTGAAAAACATCGTTTCACGATAAAAAAGTTTCCGGGGCGGCATCGCCTCTCTGATTAGGGCGAAAAGGTAGTTCCACAAAACAAAATCCTTCCATTCGGTGCCGTCCCGGGAAGGATCAGAAGCGAGCAGTATCGGAGGTGCGGAATGTTCAAGGGGTTGGTAATCGACGAACTGGTGGAAATGGTGGAGCGGGCGGAAGATCACGCTCATAGCGCGCAACCGCCGCTCGAAGAGCAGTGGTTGCACTTTGCTTATCGCCCGACTGAGTCGCAGGCGACGATGATCGGGGTGGCGTAAATGGCAGCCGGGGCCACAAGTTCGCAGATTTGGGCCAGCCGCCGCGGTTGGAGCGGCACGCCTGAGGTCTACTTCACCAAGGCCATCGACAATTCCAGGCTGGTGCGGGTAACCGACACCAGGCGCAGCCGCGAGATGACGCAATTCGCTTTCGCCATGGCCATTCTGTTCCTGCTGGTCATGGTGTACGCATGGCAGCACTTCAGCGCCGTCGAATACGGATACAAGATTGAAGCGCTCAAGTCGCAACGCGAAAGCCTGGTCGAGACCAATCGTGCCCTGAGGCTGGAAGAAGCCTCGCTCAGAGACCCGGAACGCATTGACATGCTGGCGCGGCAGATGGGACTGGAAACGCCGCATGCCGGGCAGGTAGTGCGCATCGAGCCGACCGCGAAGGATCCTGGCGTGCCGGTGATGGCGCGTGCCGACGTCGCCGTGGTTTCGTTGCCGTAAGGTTTCTCGTTTCACGTCTCTCGTTTCACGCCGCGATGGAGTGTCCGAAACTGCCGGATGAACGCGAAACGCGAAACGTGAAACCCTTTCGCATTGCGCCCTCGAATGCAGGTGATACGCGTGGCAGGCATTAGCCTCCTCAAGGACCCGAGAAAAAGACTCTACCTGCTGGGGGCGTTGCTTTTCTTCTGGTCCGGGCTGATTGGCCTGCGCCTGGTTCAATTGCAAATCATCCGTTACGGGGAGTGGCTGCAGCGGGCGCAACGCCAGCAGCAGCGCACGATTCCGGTGTCGCCGCGGCGCGGCATCATCTACGACCGCAACGGTCACGAGCTGGCCATGTCGGTTTCGGTGGACTCGGTGTTCGCCGTCCCCAGCGAAATCCCCGATCCGGAGAACACGGCCAATCTTCTGGCGCGCGTGGTACACGGCGATGCGCGGGAGATCGTCGCTCGCCTGAAGGCATCGCATTCCTTCGCCTGGATTGCGCGCAAGGTGGACGGGGAAACCAGCGAGCGCCTCCGCGCCATGAATCTGCGCGGAATCTACTTCCAAAAGGAGCCCAAGCGCTTCTATCCCAAGCGCGAACTGGCGGCGCAAACCATCGGATACGTCGGGCTGGACGACGAAGGCTTGGGCGGTATTGAGCACGCCTTCGATGCGCGATTGCACGGCACGCCCGGCAAGATGCTGATCACCATGGACGCCCGCCGCAAGTGGTTTGGCCGCGTCGAGAAGCAGCCCGACCCCGGCGACAACGTCGTGCTCACGATCGACGAAAAAATCCAGTACATCGTTGAGAAGGAACTCGAGCAGGCAATGCGCGACACCCGCGCCGAGGCCGGCACCATCGTGGTGCAGAACCCGCGCACCGGCGAGATCCTGGCATTGGCAAACCGGCCAACGTTCAATCCCAACATCTATAAAGATGCCGCCGCGACTGCGCTGAAGAACCGCGCCGTCAGCGACATCTACGAACCCGGCTCGGTATTCAAGATCGTGACCTATTCTTCCGCCCTCGAGGAACACCTGGTGAAGCCGGAAGACCCGATTGATTGCCAGGGCGGCGTCATCACCGTCGGCGGCATTCGCATCCATGACCTGCACAAGATGGGGGTGGTGCCGATCAAGGACGCGCTGGCCCACTCCAGCGATGTGGCTGCGGTCAAGGTCGGCATGCGCGTCGGCGACGAGCGCTTCTACCACTACATCCGCGGATTCGGTTTCGGACAGCAGACCGGCATTGAACTTCCCGGCGAAACCAAGGGCATGGCAAAGCCGGTGAATCGCTGGTCAAAGGTTTCGATTGGAGCGATGTCGATCGGGCAGGAGATTGGGGTGACCGCGCTGCAACTGGCGTCGATGGTCTCCTCGATCGCCAATGACGGCATGTACACGCCGCCGCGCCTCGTGGCCGGCGTGCTGCCCCCGCGCCAGACTCCGCAGATGATCGCTTTTCAGCGCCCGCAGCAGCACCGTGTGATTTCCACCCTGACCGCGGCGCAGATGAAGAGGATGCTGGAAGGAGTGGTGCTGTTCGGCACCGGGCGGCGCGCCATCCTGGACGGCTATACCTCCGCCGGCAAAACCGGGACCGCGCAGAAGATTGATCCCAACACCGGCACTTATTCGCGAACCAGGTACGTAGCGACCTTTGCCGGCTTTGCGCCCGTCAACAATCCTGCCTTGACCATCGTGGTCAGCCTGGATTCGGCCGTCGGTTTGCACCAGGGCGGACAGATTTCAGCGCCGGTGTTCGCCCGCATCGCGCAGCAGGTGCTCGCGTACATGAATGTGCCGCACGATTCTGAAATCAAGAACGACAAGCGCCTGCAATTGCGGGCTTCGGCGAAGGACGAAGACCTCAACGAAGGGTCGTCCGACCGCCTGGGCGGAGGTTTGGAAATTGCGGACAACGGCGCACCCGCGCCACAGACGCCCAAACCGGCTCCGGTGATTGCCGGACCGCCGGCGCCGAAATTCTCTCCGGCCGCGTTGAGCACTAAAACAGCGGTCCCGTCGGCAGCGAGTGTGGTCACTACGGCAGTCTCGCAACCGCCGGCAGAAGAGCATCCCGGCGGGGGAACGGTGGTGCTGGATGTAGGCGGCGGGGTGAGCGTGCCCTCGTTTGCCGGCAAGACCTTGCGCTCCGCCATTGAAGAGGCCCAGGACGCCGGGGTGGAGATCGAGGCAATCGGCAGCGGCGTCGCGCGCGACCAGTCTCCGGCGCCAGGCACCAGGGTGCCGAACGGAGCGCGCATCTCGGTGCGCTTCAGTCGCTAAGAAGTCAACCGGACGGTCGTGATTGCTCCGCTTCCATCACTCGCGCTTGTTACATCCAACCGTGACCTGCCTCACTTACAATCCGCTTCGCCGGCCTTACTATCCGTTTGTGCCCCAGTGCGCGGAAGGAGTTGTGTCTTCAACTCTTGTTTGTTTCGTTCTTTCACAATATGACCCCTCAGCAGAATGACCGACATTTACTCTCTTGTAATTCTCCAGCGTTTCGCCACCGTCCCCGCAGCCCGCTTCTGCGTCCGATAAAGCGCCAGGTTACCTGCAGGTATCCCCAGGTATTGGGCAGGTATCCCGGACTCTAAGCCGCTGATTCTATTATGAGCGCCCGAAAACAAGGGGGGAGGGGGGTACTTGCCGTCTAAGGTTTACGAATTAGTAAGACAGTCCGCGTTCATCCGTGTCCATCTACGGCCAATCTTTTCCTCGGCGGCCTCTGTGGTTTAATGAGCAAAATGCGATTCCAGCAACTCCTCGAAGGCGCTGAATTCCTCTTCCAGCGCGGAAATCCTGAGATCGCCGGCCTGGATTACGACTCTCGGCGCGTGCAGCCGGGGTGGTGTTTTGTCGCCATGAAAGGCGAAACTACCGACGGCAACCGCTACATTCCTGCCGCACTGAAAGCGGGCGCCGTTGCCGTGGTGAGCGATGACCAGGCTCTTGCCCCCCACGGTGAGGTCGCATGGGCGCAGGTACCCCACGGCCGTCGTGCTCTGGCCCGTTTAAGCGCGAATTTCTACCGGCGTCCGGCCGAAAAGCTGGCCAACAGCGGCATCACCGGAACCAATGGCAAGACCACGACATCATTCTTGCTGGAATCCATTTTGCAGGCTGCGGGACGCAAGGCTGCGCTGGTGGGGACGGTCGAATACCACGTGGCCGGCAAAGTTCTGCCCGCGCCACACACCACGCCGGAACCGCTGGAGTTGAATCAGATGCTGGCCGAGGCGCTGCGCAACGGCGCCACCGAGTCCGTGATGGAAGTCTCATCCCACGCCCTGTCGCAGCAGCGTGTCTTCGGCATCCCTTACGACGTCGCGATCTTTACCAACCTGACGCGGGACCACCTCGACTACCACCAGGATTTCGATGCCTACTTCGCGGCCAAGCGCTCTCTGTTCGCGGGCGTGGGGACCGATCCGCCGCGCATCGCGGTAATCAATATCGACGACGACTACGGCAAGAAGCTGGTCAAGTTCAGCAAGTCGCGCTCCCAGGTGCTGACCTACGGCGTTGCGCAGGGCGATTTTCACGCCGGCAAAGCGGATGTTGGAATGAACGGCACGCGCTTTGATTTGGCTACCCCCGATGGAACGATCCCGGTATGGTCACCCCTCATCGGGCGCGTCAATGTGTACAACGTCCTGGCAGCTTCGGCGGCGGCGTTCGCGCGCAACTGCGCACCGGCGGCGATTGCCTCGGGAGTCGAGCGGTTGCTGCGCGTCCCGGGCCGTTTCGAGCGCGTGGATGCCGGCCAGCCGTTTACGGTCGTGGTCGATTACGCGCATACCGACGATGCTCTGCGGAATCTGACCGCTCTCGCCCGCGAATTCGTGGCGCGCGCCGGGGGAAAGGTAATCACGGTTTTCGGATGCGGTGGGGATCGCGATCGCGCTAAGCGTCCGCTGATGGGCGAAGCCGCGGGCGCCGGCAGCGATTACGTTATTCTTACCTCCGACAATCCCCGCAGCGAGGATCCCATGGCGATCATCAATGACGCGCTACCCGGGCTGGAGCGGACCAGGATCCCGTTCGCGGTGGAAGCCGATCGGCGCCAGGCAATTGCGCTCGCGGTGAAGCAGGCGGCGCCGGGCGATATCGTGCTCATTGCCGGCAAGGGCCACGAAAAAACCCAGACCACGCGGGACGGTCCGCATCCGTTTGACGACGTGGAGGTCGCGCGCGCCGTGCTGCAGGCCGCCGGTTATCAGAAGAGGGAATCAGCCCCCGCCGGAGGCGCGCAATGAAACTCTCCCTCGGGCAGATCGCCGAGATCACCGGTGGCAAAGGTGACTCGACGCATGCCGGCGCGATCGCGACCGGCTATTCGATCGACTCGCGCACCCTTCAGCATGGCGACCTCTTCTTTGCCATCCACGGCGAGCGTTTCGACGGGCATGACTACGTGGACGCGGCACTGGAGCGCGGTGCGGTCGCGGCGGTAGTGCACGCGAGCCAGGCGGCGCGCTTCGGCGACCATCGGCGCATCATCGCGGTCCCCGATACGCTCGCCTCCCTGCAACACCTGGCGCGAGCGGTGCGCCGCATATGGAACAAGACGGTGATCGCCATCACCGGCTCGGCGGGCAAGACTACCACCAAGGAATCGGTTGCGCGCTTGCTGTCGGCGAAATACCGCGTTCTCAAGTCGGAAGGCAATCTCAACAATCACTATGGACTTCCACTGCAACTGCTGCGCCTGGAGCCCGATTATGACGTGTCGGTGGTGGAACTCGGCATGAATCACGCCGGCGAGATCCGCGCGCTGGCGGCGATTTGCGAGCCCAACGTCGGCGTCGTGACCTGCGTTGCTCCGGTGCACCTGGGATTTTTCAACTCGGTTGCCGACATCGCGCGCGCCAAGTACGAGCTGATCCAGTCGCTGCCTGCGGCCGGAACCGCGGTGCTGAACGCCGACGACGAATATGTATCGCAGTTCGGGCGCGATTTTTCCGGACGCGTCGTCACCTTCGGCATTCTCCATCCTGCCGACGTCCGGGCGCAGGCGATCAAGGAACTGGGAGCCGAAGGTTCGGAATTCGACGTCATTTCCGGCGCGGCCCGCGCGCACGCGAAGTTGCCGCTGCTGGGCCGGCATAACCTCTACAACGCCCTGGCCGCCACAGCGGTTGCGCTGGTCAGCGGGATCACGCTGCAGCAAGCGGCGTCGGGATTGGGGCTGCTTGCCCCGGCGGACAAGCGTGGCCAGGTCTTGAGCGTGGGCGGCGCCACGGTCATTAACGACACCTACAATTCGAATCCTCGCGCTCTCGATTTCGTGGTCGACGCGCTCTCCGGCATGAGCGTTGGAGACGGTGGCCGGCGCATCGTGGTCGCCGGCGAAATGCTCGAGCTCGGTCCCGCTACCGACGAACTCCACCGCCGTTCCGGGGCGCATATGGCGGACAAGGGGATCGACATTGTGCTCGGCGTTCGCGGCGCCGCGCGCAAGATTGTGGAGGCCGCCGGCGAAGCCGGCATACGCGCCGATTTTGTGGACACACCCGTAGAGGCGGGTGAGTGGCTCTCGCGCCAGGTCCGTCCCGGAGACATCGTGCTCCTGAAGGCTTCCCGCGGCGTGCAATTGGAGAAGGCCCTGGAAACCTGGACGGCGAAGCAAGCGACCACGACGTCGTAACTCGCGTGATTCCAAGCGTCTCTTAGCGTCCGCTTCGCTTCTACCGCCCGCTCCACTGCTGTATTCTTACGGCAGAACCCCACGCTGAAGGGAGAGCTTGTTGCTCTACTGGCTTCTTTATCAGGTACTGTTCCGCTATTTTTCTCCCTTCCGTATCTTTCGGTACCTGACCTTTCGCACCGCTTTCGCCAGCTTGACCGCCCTGTTCATGGGCTTGATCGTGGGGCCGGCGATCGTGAGAAAGCTGCGCGAGTTCCAGATCTCGCAATACATACGCGAAGAAGGCCCCAAGGCGCACCAGAAGAAAGCCGGTACGCCAACCATGGGCGGACTGCTCATCGCGGTTGCCATCGTCATCCCCACCCTGCTGTGGGCCGACCTCACCAACAAATATGTCTGGCTGGCGGTGGTTGCAACGGCGGCGTTTGGCGGCATTGGTTTCGCCGATGATTACCTCAAGGTGGTGAACCGCCGGAACCTGGGTCTTACCGGACGCACCAAGCTCATGCTGCAAGTTCTGGTGAGCGTGGTGGTCGCGGTCTCGCTGATCCTGCTGCAGGCGAAAGGACAATATTCCACCCACCTGATGGTGCCGTTCTTCAAGAATTTCCGCCCCGACCTGGTGATCTCCGCGCTGGCAGGAAAACCGCATCTCTGGCCGATTGCCTTCCTGCCGTTCATCGGATTCGTGGTGCTGGTGATCGTCGGTTCCAGCAATGCGGTAAATCTTACCGACGGGCTGGACGGACTTGCCATTGGCTGTACCGTGATTGCCGCCGGTGCGCTTACCGTCCTCACCTACGTCAGCGGCCACGCTTCTTTCTCCGATTACCTGGAACTGCAGCGCATGCCGCAGGTGGGGGAACTGACCATCTTCTGCGGCGCCATGGTCGGTTCCGCGATCGGCTTTCTGTGGTATAACGCGCATCCCGCCGAGGTCTTTATGGGCGACGTCGGCTCGCTGGCCCTGGGTGGCGCCATTGGTACGGTCGCGGTCATCATCAAGCAGGAGTTGTTGTTGCCGTTCATCGGCGGAGTCTTCGTGATCGAAGCCGTGTCGGTGATTCTGCAGGTCGGTTCCTACAAGCTGCGCAAGAAACGCATCTTCAAAATGGCCCCGCTGCATCATCATTTCGAATTGCTGGGATGGTCGGAATCGAAAATCATTGTCCGCTTCTGGATCGCTTCGCTGGTTTTTGCCTTGTTCGCGCTCACCACCTTGAAACTCCGCTAGGCGGATGTGCGACAATCATCCGTCGCTGGTTTCACTTGCTTGTTGGAAAATGCCCCAATAGAAGAAGCACGGCCGAAGCCGTGCTGGGAGAGCGTTGCAAGGTGGGCACGACCATCGTCGTCGTGCTGCTGGACCGAACTACTCAGGACTGGACACGGTTACTGCCCGTGCTGACTCTTTGGGAGAAACGTTAGGCATTCAGATTCGCGCCTTCGGCGCAGGGTTCAAGAAGTTTCAAGACCCAATGGCAGAAGCTCTGGACGTGAAGGGAAAGCGGGTGCTGGTGGTCGGGCTGGGAAAGTCCGGCGTCGCCGCGGCCCAGTTCCTGCACCAGCGCGGAGCGCGCGTCACCGCCTCCGATGCCAAGGCGGAAGACGACCTGCGGGCCGACATCCGCACCCTGCTCGATCTCGGCGTTGCCGTTGAAACCGGCGGTCACGGCGAGCGCACCTTCCGCCAGCAGGATTTGATCGTGGTCAGCCCCGGCGTTCCGACCGACGTTCCGCAACTGGCGCAGGCCCGCGCCATGGGCATTCCGGTGATCGGAGAAATCGAACTGGCGTCGCGCTTCCTCCGCGGACACATTGTCGCTATCACCGGCTCGAACGGAAAGACCACCACCACCGCGCTGGCCGGCGACATCATCGCCTGGGGCGGGTACGAATCGCAGGTCGGCGGCAATATCGGCACGGCCGCCATCTCCATGGTCGGAGACGCTACTGACGACACCTACAACGTGCTCGAAGTCTCCAGCTTTCAGTTGGAAACCATCCAGAGATTCCACCCGGAAATTGCGGTTGTCCTCAACGTAACTCCCGACCACCTCGACCGCCATGGCAGCTTCGAGCAGTACCTGGCGGCAAAGAAACGCATCTTCCAAAACCAGGTTTCCTCCGACTTCGCCATTCTCAATGCCGATGACCAGCAGAGCGCGCGCATGGCGGAGGGCGTCCAGGCGCAGGTGCGCTGGTTCAGCCGCAAGAAAGAAGTGCCGCAGGGTGCGTTCGTACGCAATGGGCGCATCGTTCATCGCGACGACAGCGGCGAACACGAAATCATGCCCACCGGTGAAATCCCGCTGAAAGGCGCTCATAACGTGGAAAACGTCCTGGCAGCGGTTTGTGTCGGCATGATCATTCCGTGCGAGCCGCATCGCATTCGTGCCGCAGTCAAGGAATTCAAGGCAGTCGAGCACCGGCTGGAATTCGTCGCGACCATCAACGGCGTGGAGTTTTACAACGACTCCAAGGCGACCAACGTGGACGCCACCATCAAGGCGCTGGAATCATTTCCCGGCAACATTCACATCATTCTGGGCGGGAAGGATAAAGGGTCGCCGTACACGGTCCTGATTCCGCTGCTCAAGGAACGTGCCAAGCGCGTGTACACCGTCGGCGCCGCCGCCGCCAAGATTGAAGCAGAAATCGCCGGCGCTGCTGAGGTGGTCCAAGCAGGCAGCCTGGATGTCGCTGTGCGGCGCGCCTTCGAGTCCGCCAATCCGGGCGACATCGTTCTGCTCGCGCCCGCCTGCGCCAGCTTCGACCAATTTCAGAGCTACGAGCACCGCGGAAGCGTGTTCAAAGAATTGGTTCACGCCCTCGCCGAGAAAAAACAGGCGATCAGTTCGTA
>DASSIZ010000054.1 GCA_035691485.1 Terriglobales bacterium | reverse complement strand
CCTGAAATTCCGAGGTGCTCATGTACCGACTATCTGACTTCCGCGTTCTTCCTTTGTATAATCCCCATTCGCCCTGACCATGGCCCGGATTCTCCTCATAAGCGACATTCACGCCAACCTGGAAGCTCTCGATGCCTGCCTCGATGAGGCGCCCGAGCACGATCATGTCGTCAATCTTGGCGACATTGTCGGCTATGGCGCCAGTCCCAACGAGGTCGTCCAGCGCTCCCGCAAGCTGGGTAAGATCTTTGTTCGCGGCAACCACGACAAAGCATGCTCCGGCATCAGCAACATGGAAGATTTCAACCCCATCGCTGGCCTGGCCGTGATCTGGACAAGGACCATCCTCAGCAAGAGCAACCTGGAGTGGTTGCGTGAGCTGCCCGAAGGTCCCGCGCCGCTGGAAGGTTTCGACGGTATCCGCCTGGTGCACGGTTCACCTCGCGACGAAGACGAATACCTGCTCCTCATGTCGGACGCCATGGAGTCGCTCGAAGACTCCCAGCCTGCGATCACTTTTTTCGGGCATACTCACGTGCAGGGCGGTTTCTTTGCCGGTTCCGATGAGGCTGCCGCCATCCGCCCGGTTTACAAAGCGCATGGGGCGTCGGAAAAATTCGTCTTCAAGCTGCGGAAAAAAGTCCGCTACCTGATCAATCCCGGTTCCATCGGCCAGCCCCGCGACGGCGATTGGCGCGCCGCCTTTGCGCTCTTCGACAGCGAGACCTATTGCGTCACCTACTACCGCGTCAAGTACGACGTGCAGAAAGCACAGAAGCGCATCCTCGACGCCGACCTGCCGGAGCGTCTCGCCACCAGGCTGGCACAGGGACGGTAAGTGCATTGCGTAATTTGGTAATTCGGCCATGCCCTTCCGCCGCTATCCGCGTCGCGCCACCTCTGCCGGTCCTCAAGAACTCTTCGCGAGCCGGATCGAACATTTCCCCGAGGATCGCCTCGTCGCCTACATTGATGGCGGCGCGCGCGGTAATCCCGGGCCCGCCGGCTATGGCGTTGTAATCGAGGATGCTGCCGGGATCCATCTCGCCGGCCTCAGCAAATTTCTCGGCCACCAGACCAATAATTTTGCCGAGTACTCGGGCCTGCTTGCCGCCCTGGAGTACGCGCTGGCTCACGGCCCGAAGGCGCTGGAGGTGATCAGCGACTCCGAACTGATGGTCAAACAGATGAACGGCCAGTACAAGGTCCGCAATCCTGCGCTGCTGGACCTCTACAAGCGCGCAAAATCCCTCATCGCGCAACTTCCCTGGTTCAACATTCACCACGTGCTCCGTGCCAGGAACAAGGAAGCCGATGCGCTCGCCAACCGCGCCATGGATGAAGGAATGGGGAGAAGTCAGAAATAAAAAGTCAGTAGTAAAAGTCAGAACTAAGAACAGCATCCATCCGCCGCCGATCTGCAGTTCTGACTTCTTACTTCTTCGTTCTCACTTTCCGCTGAGGTATTTATCCAACGGAATATCGAAAAACAGCAGTTCGTTGCCTTTCCCGTCACGCAACCCGCTCACATATAAGTGCGCGCCAGCCAATGGTTGGCTGATGCCCGCCACGTCGAAGAACAGGAACCCTGCCTGCGTTCCATGCGGCTCCACTGCCTTGGCGCGGAATTGCGCATTCGTGATTTCGTCCGCTCCGCCCTTCGGCAGGCCGGTATCGGGATGACGCGGCAGCGGGATCGGCAGCGGATTCCGGCTGGGCTCGTCCCCGCGACGCCGGACCCGCGAAAATCGCCGGTAAAGGTCCTCGATGTCCGCCGGTTGCAGCTTGGCCCGGCTGCTGGTCACCAGCTTCACGTCCAGCCGGTTCATCGTGATCGGCTGGTCGCCGTCGTTGGTGATCACAAGGTAGATCGGCAAATAATCCTTTTCGCTATACGACAGCGTGAATACCTGGGCAGCTTTGTCGGGTTTGTCGTAAGGATCGGCGGCGATCGTCACCTTCTCGTCCGCATGCTCGTCGTGGGCCGGGTACGTCTTGGCCGCCAGCGGCCTCGGGGGCGTATATTCCTTGCTCGCGATCGCCATCGTGGCCGCCAGCACCACCGTGACCGCCAGCCAGAAACGATATTTTGACCAGTACATATTCGCGATTATCAAGCCTGCATCATCTCCACGGCAACTCCAACACCTCCGCCGGCTGTCAGTTGCGCCCCCACGCCGGCCCGGCTTTTCCGCTCGTACCTCGAAACTGCTTGAAACCTGAAACTGGAAACTGGACACTGAAGCTGTGTATCTCCTCTACAGCGCGCTGGCCGCCGTGGCGCTTCTGCTCTCTTCGCCCGTGTGGCTGCTGCGCGTGCTTCGCCATGGCAAATACCGCGCCGGGCTGGGGGAGCGCTTCGGCCGCGTTGCCCGCCGCCTCCGCCTGCCTCAACACCGTCCCACCATCTGGGTGCACGCGGTCTCCGTGGGTGAAGTGCTTGCCGTCAGCGGATTGATCTCCGAACTCCAGCAGCGCGTGCCATCGCACCGCATTGTCGTCTCCACCACGACGGCGACCGGGCAGAAGCTGGCGCGCGACCGTTTCGGGGACGCCAATGTTTTCTACTTCCCTATCGATTTCGCCCTCGCCATTCGGCCCTATCTGCGCGCTCTTCGTCCCCAGCTCGTCGTCCTTGCCGAGACCGAGTTCTGGCCCAACTTCCTTCACCTGGCACGACAATCAGGCGCGCGCATTGCGGTGGTCAACGCGCGCATCTCCGATCGTTCGTTTCCGCGTTACCGGCGACTGCGGTCGCTGGTGGCGCCGGTATTGGACAATGTCGATTTATTTTTGGCGCAAAGCCAAGAAGATCGCCGCCGCCTTATCGAAATCGGCGCCATCGTCGAGCGCGTGCAGGCGAGCGGCAATTTGAAATTCGATCTCAAGCCGCCGGCCGAATCGCCCCTTGTCGCGCAGCTGAAATCCGCTCTCGCCGAGGGTGCCCCGGATTTGCCCGGGGTTGGCAAATCTGGGTTTTTTCCGGGGCCAATCCTGGTCTGTGGCAGCACTGTGGAAGGAGAAGAAGAAACAATCCTGCGGGCTTTTGATGTAGTCCTCAAACGCCATCCATCCGCTTTGATGATTCTGGCGCCGCGTCATCCCGAACGGTTCGATGCTGTGGAACGCCTCATCTCGTCGCCGATTCCGGACGGCGAGCTCAGCAGGAGGTGGTGGCGCCGCTCGCAGTGGAAGGGTGGTGGGAGGCTCGCCGGGGGCGTGTTTTTGCTCGATTCGATTGGTGAATTATCTTCGACTTACGCGCTCGCTGATATCGCCTTTGTCGGCGGCAGCCTGGTGCCGAAGGGCGGACACAATATTCTGGAAGCCGCACAGCACGGCGCCGCCATCGTGGTCGGCCCCTACACAGAAAATTTTCGCGACGTGGTCCAGCTGTTTCGCGCCGGCGATGCCGTGGTCGTCAGCAGCGCTGCCCAACTCGCCTCCACCTTCTTGGATTTGCTTGCCGACGAATCCCTCCGCCGCGATCTGGCCAGGCGCGCGAGCGAAATCCTGCGCGCCAACTCCGGGGCCACCGCCCGCACCTCCGCCGCGCTGGAATCCTTGCTCGAGGCGCAAAGCGCGCCTGCCGCTACCGTCGCCAACGTCTCACCGCCGGTGGAAACCTGATGGCCACCATCCTCTCCGGCATCTTCGGCGGAGCTGTCCGCCTGCGCAACTCGCTCTACGATGCCGGTGCGCTTCCCGCCCGCCGCCTCGCCGGCCCTGTGGTCAGCGTCGGCAATCTCTCCGTCGGCGGTTCGGGCAAGACCCCGTTCGTCATCTTGCTCGGTGAACTTCTCAAGTCCCGCGGCATCCCCTTCGATGTCCTTTCGCGCGGATACCGTCGCCAGACCGGCGGCGTCACCCTCGTCGATCCCTCCGGGTTGCCGCGGGATTTCGGCGACGAGCCTCTCCTCATCGCCCGCCGCCTGCAATGCCCTGTCATCCTCGGCGAAGTCCGCTACCGCGCCGGCCGCCTCGCCGAAGAACGCTTTGGCCCGCGACTCCACCTGCTCGACGATGGTTTTCAGCATCGCCAGCTGGCGCGCGATTTCGATATCGTGCTGGTTACGCCCGATGACGCCCGCGATCGCCTGCTTCCCGCCGGACGCCTCCGTGAGTCTCTCGCCGCCTTGCGCCGCGCCGACGCCGTCGTGCTCGCCGGCGGTGCCGATCCCGCCGCATTCCCACTCGCCGCCAAAGTCGTGTGGCGCGTCCGCCGCAGCATCGTGACCGCCGATCTCCCATTGCATCCGCTTGCGTTTTGCGGCATTGCCCGCCCGCAGGGCTTTTTCGCGCAACTGCGCAAGGCCGGGGTTGATCCTGCCGCCGAGGTCGTCTTCCCCGATCATCACGCCTATACCGAAAAAGACCTCCGTGATCTTCAGTACGTCGCCGAGCAGAACCAGGCCGGCGGCTTTGTCACCACGGAAAAGGACGCCGTCAACCTCGCCGGCTATCTCGCCGCGCTGAAACCGCTGTCCGTCGTTCCCGTCAAAATGGAGTTGCAGGATGCGCCGCGCGCGCTGAATTTCATGCTCGACACGCTGAAACGCCGCGGAAAACCTCTCTCGTGAGAAAATGCCTCTTCGCCGCCCGGCCGCGAATCGGCATACGTTCCTGTAGAAATTGAAGCCCACGAAACATCCCGACCGGCTGCACAAGATCATCGAGGCGTTTCCGCGCCTCACCATCACCGTCATCGCCGACCTGGTCGCCGACGAATTCATCTACGGTGAAATCTCCCGCGTCTCGCGCGAGGCGCCGGTGCTCATCCTCAAGCGTCGCGACCGCACCGTTGTCCCCGGCGGCGGTGGCAACGCGGTTTACAATCTCGCCGCGCTGGGCGTCACCGTGCTCCCCGTCGGCGTTGTCGGCGACGACGAACCCGGCCGTCTTCTGTTTCGCGCTTTTCGACGGCAGCGCATCTCTACCTCCGGCATCCTGCGCCTGAAGGGCTATACCACGGTCACCAAGACGCGCATCCTCGCCGGCATGACCCACACCGCGCGCCAGCAGGTCGTGCGCGTCGATCGCGAGCCGGAAAGCGAACTCGGATTCATCCACCAGCAGGACCTGGTCGCTTCCGCGCGGCGTTTTCTCAGCGCCTCCGACGCGCTGCTCATTTCCGACTACGGGTACGGCGCCGCTACCCCGCAAATGCTCAAGGACCTTCGTTCCCGCGGTGTGCTGAAGGACATCCCGGTTACGCTCGACTCGCGCTATCGCCTGCTCGATTTCGCCGGCGTGACCTCTGCCACCCCCAACGAACCGGAGGTCGAGCAAGCCCTCGGCCTTCGCATCGGCAATGATTCTGCGCGCCTGCTCGCCGCCGGCAAGCGAATCCTGGAGCGCATGAAACTGGATTCCCTGATCATCACCCGTGGCCGTGACGGCATGGTGTGCTTCGCGCGCAAGCGCCCGCCGCTGGAAATTCCGATTCATGGCGGCGACCAGGTCGCCGACGTCACGGGCGCCGGTGACACCGTGGTCGCCGCCTACACCGCCGCGCTTGCTGCCGGGGCCGAGCCTGCCGAAGCCGCCCGCCTGGCCAATTTCGCCGGCGGCATCGTCGTCATGAAACGCGGCACCGCTACCGTCAGCCGGGAAGAACTGCTGAACGCTGTACAGAACGCTGCGGAACAGCAGTAACGCATTATGGTCGGACAGAAGCGTGCATTTGATTTTGATCTAGCCTTTCATGAACGCAGCCGATTCTAAGATCCTGACGCGTGATCAACTTCGCCGCCGGGTTGACGACTGGCGCCGGGCGGGCGAACGCATCATTCTCGCCAACGGCTGTTTCGACCTCCTGCACGTCGGGCACATCCGCTACCTGCGCGCCGCCAGGCAACTTGGCGGAAGGCTCATCGTCGCCGTCAATGCCGACGAATCCGCCCGCGGCCTCAAAGGCGCTGGACGTCCCCTTATGCCCGCCGTTGAGCGCGCTGAAATCCTTGCCGCGCTCGCTGACGTTGACGCCGTGGTCGTCTTCCCCGAGCCTGATGTCCGCGCTCTCGTCCGGGAAATTCGTCCCGACATTCATGCCAAGGGCACCGACTATACTGCCGACAATGTTCCCGAGCGCGACACCGTCATCGAGTGCGGCGGCCGCGTTGCCATTGTCGGAGACCCCAAGGATCACTCCGCCACCAGCTTCATCTCCCGCATCGCTGGCAAGGAGCCTTCGTGAGCCCAACCGAGGCCCCGGCGGAAATTTCGCGCTTGCTCATCGTGCGCCTCGGTTCCCTGGGAGACATCATTCACACTTTGCCCGCGGTCTGTTTTCTTCGCCGGATCTACCCGGCCGCGGTCTTCGGCTGGGCGGTCGAGCAGCGCTGGACCTCGCTACTCTCTTCCGAGTCTGCCATCGCTGCGCCACGTTCGCCCGAGAAACCGCTGGTTGACGTGGTTCACGTCGTCGACACGCTCGCCTGGCGCTCCGCTCTGCTGTCGGACGAAACCTGGCGCGGGGTCCGCGATTCCCTCGAGCAACTTCGCTCCCGGCGCTACGACGTCGCCATCGACTTTCAAGGCGCATGGAAGTCCGCCATCCTGGCACAGCTCTCCCGCGCGCCGCGACGCCTCGGCTTCGCCCAGCCGCGCGAAAAACCCGCGACCCTCTTCTACACTCACCAGGTCCCCGCCCGCGGCCGGCACGTTGTCGAGCGCAACTTATCCCTTGCCGAAGGATTGTCAGGCGCGCGGCCTCGATTCGTGGAAAAACAACCGTCCTTCCCTCTTCCGCTTGATCCCGCCGCCGAGCGCGCCGCGGACGAACAACTCCGCGCCCACGGCTTTCACAGCTTCGTATTGATAAATCCCGGCGCCGGCTGGGGCGCCAAGTGCTGGCCCGCGGACCGTTACGCCGAGGTCGCGCGCGCCCTCGCCCGCCATGGGCTTCGCGCCATCGTGAATCACGGCCCTGGAGAAGAACAGCTTGCCGGCGACGTCGCACGCGCCAGCGAAGGCGTTGCCATCGCCCTCTCCCCTCCGCTCCCCCAACTCGTTGCTCTCTGCCGCCGCGCGCGTTTGTGCATCGGCGGCGACACCGGACCAGTCCACCTCGCCTCCGCTTTCGGCGTTCCTGTCGTGGCTCTGTTCGGTCCCACCGATCCCGCGCGCACTGGCCCTTGCGGCAGCCCTTCCATCGTTCTGCGCTCCGACATCAGCCGCACCACCAGCTCGCACCACAAGGAACCGGAGGCAGGCCTACTCCAAATCTCAGCCGCCGAGGTCATCGCCGCGGCTCGCCATCTGCTGGCGCAACCCGCCGAGGTCCGCCGATGACCTGGTCTCAGATCGCGCGACGCATCCGCGTTCCTCTCGGCTTCGCCTTCGCCGTTCTTTACCTCTGGCTTGCCCGCCCCACCGCACTCTCGATCGCAATCGGCGCCACCATCGCGCTTGTCGGCGTCCTCATTCGCGCCGTCGCCTCCGGACACATCACCAAGAACTCCGAACTCACTACCTCCGGCCCATACGCCTACACCCGCAACCCGCTCTACCTCGGCTCCATCGTGATCGCCGTGGGCTTCGCGGTCGCCGCGCTCAGCCTGCTCATCGTCATCGTGCTGATCGCCTTCTTCGTCGCCGTCTACATCCCGGTCATCCTGTCCGAGGAGGATTTCCTGCGCTCCCGCTTCCCCGCATTCGACGCCTACGCGCGCGAGGTTCCGCGCCTGTGGCCTCGTTTCGGACTTCGCACTGCCACTTCGGGCTCGTTTTCCCGCGACCGCTATTTCCAGCACCGCGAGTACAATGCTTTAATCGGTACGGCGGTCATGATCGCTGCTCTGGTCGTCAAGCTGTTTCGGGGCTAACCCTTTTTGCTGATGAAACGTCTCCTGCATGCGGCCGGTCTCACATTCCTGTTCGCCATCCTGGTGGTCGCCCTATCTGGGCAGCAGCCCGCCAATATCGGCCCCATCGCCCAGATCCACCCCGCGCCCGACAACTATGTATTCCCGAACGGCCAGACCTACGTGTATCAGGCCGAGTGGCGCCTCTGGACTGCCGGCACAGCGCGCATCACCATGGATGAGGCCGGCGGCAATCAGCGTGTCAGCACCACCGCCGATTCCAGCGGCGTCGTCGCGCTGCTCTATCCGGTTCACGATCGTTTTCAGTCCACCTTCGATCGCCACACCTTCTGCTCGCAGGCGCTCAACAAGCACACTGAGGAGGGCTTCCGCGCCCGCGAGACACTCATCAACTTCAATTACTTCCGCCGCCGCAGCATCCTCGACGAAACCAACCTCAAGACTCACGAGCCCAAGCACGTTGAGCACGAAATTCCCGGCTGCGTTACCGATTTATTTTCCGGCTTCTTCTATCTCGCCTCGCTGCCGCTCGCGCCTGACGCCACCTATATCTTCCCGCTCAACGACGGCGGCGATACCGTGGACGTCCGCGCCCACGTGGAGGCCCGCGAGAGCGTCAAAACTCCTGCCGGAACCTTCGCCGCAATTCGTGTCTCTCCTGAAGCCGTCAGCGGCCCCATGAAGAATCGCGGCAAGGTCTGGATCTGGTATTCCGACGATGCCCGCCGCATCCCGGTTCAAATGCGCTCTCGCATGCTGTGGGGCACACTCACCTTCCGGCTTCTCCGCATCGAGAAGAAATAGGCCGGGTCGTCAGGGCATAGCTCCGAATTTATGTTTGCTTAAAGGAATCCCGCATGTCGAGGGTTCGCGATTTTAAGGACGCAAATCCTCAGCCCGAGCGTAGCGAGGCCGGCACAATTCCAGCCCACGGCGTCAGCCGTGGGTAGGGTGTCCAAACAAATCTCTCATCTTGAGCGAAGTCAGAACCAGTCCGAGCGAAGCGAGGCCGGCACAATTTCAGCCCACGGCGTCAGCCGTGGGTAGGGCGTCCAAACAAATCTCCCGAGCCCCTTCAGGGCCGACACGCCGTTCCGTGAGGGCGTCAGCCCGAGTCGCACTTAAATGTCATCCTGAGCGAGGGTGCGCACCGCCCGCACCGCAGCGCCTCTCCTTGACCAGATTTCCTCCACAGTTTTATTTCTTCCTCGGACACCCAACTTCGGCCCTTGGCATCTAGTCGTTTTAAGGCCTCCGAAACAAAAAACCTCCGCGACATCGTCTTTTTCGCTGGCTTTCTGCCGTTCTCCGAGGCCGATGTTTAGGCTAAGCGACTGAAAATAAATCGCAAGAAATACTTGACAGTAACACACTAAGATTTTATTATCTGCAACTGTCAAGTATTGATAAAGCCGCCAAGCCCTTGCGCTTGAGGCGAGTTAAACCACCAGAAATTGAGGAGGAGCTTGCTATGGCTATCACCCGTTGGGATCCGTTCCAGGAGCTGAATCTGATCACCAACCGCATGAACCGTCTTTTCCAGGACTCCTTCGGCCAGGGTCCGGCCGGCGAAGAAGGCCTGACCACGACCGCCTTCGTTCCCCCCGTAGACATTTACGAGGACGAGCACCACATCACCCTCAAGATCGAGGTTCCGGGCATCGACCAGAAGGATATCGACGTCCGTGTGGAGAACAACACCCTGACCGTGCGCGGCGAGCGCAAGTTCGAGACGGAGGAAAAAGAAGAAAACTTCCATCGTGTCGAGCGTCGCTATGGCAGTTTCTACCGTGCCTTCACCCTGCCGAACACGGTGGAATCGGATAGCGTGACCGCCGACTACGACAATGGCGTGCTCAAGATCAAGCTCGCCAAGAAGGCCGAAGCCAAGCCCAAGCAGATCAAGGTCAACGTCGGCCAGGGCTCGCACAAGACCATCGAGGCCGGCAAGGGCAAGGCAGCATAACGCTGTCCGACATGGGATGGAGCCGAAGCTACTACGAAAGGGGGAGACGGCGCGTCTCCCCTGAATTTTGTCATTGAACAACCCGGAATTGGAATCTTATTGGAGTATCGCCGCCCGGTTACTGGGTAACGGCTGGAAAACTGAGAGCTGACATATGGCAATTCGCTGGGACAAACTGACAGTCAAGGCGCAGGAAGCGGTTCAGCGCGCCATGGAAGTCGCCTCTGAGCGCGGCAATCCCGAACTGCTGCCCATGCACCTGCTGGTCGCCCTGCTGGAAGATCGCGAGGGCATCGTTGCGCCTGTGCTCGAAAAAGTCGGCGTAGGCCCGCAGGCCATCCTCACCCAGGCCAACCAGGTTCTCGAGGACCTGCCCCGCGTCTCCGGTGCCTCGGCTCAACCCGGCTTGGCCAACACTACGCAGCGCCTGCTCGACAAGTCCTTCAAAGAAGCCGACAACTTCAAGGACGAGTACGTTTCCACCGAACATCTCTTGCTGGCCATGACCGACCAGCGCGGCGAACCGGCGCATGACCTGCTTGCTCGTCATGGCGCCACCCACGATGCCGTGCTCAAGGCGCTGACCGCCGTGCGCGGCAACCAGCGTGTCACCGACCAGAATCCGGAAGCGAAATATCAGGCTCTGGAACGCTATGCCAAGGACCTCACCGAGCTTGCCCGCCGCGGCAAACTCGATCCCGTCATCGGCCGCGACGAGGAAATCCGCCGTGTCGTCCAGGTCCTCTCGCGTCGCACCAAGAACAACCCGGTTTTGATCGGCGAACCTGGCGTAGGGAAGACTGCCATTGTCGAAGGTCTGGCCCAGCGTATCGTCTCCGGCGACGTTCCTGAAATCCTGAAGAATAAGCGCGTCGTCGGCCTCGACCTCGGCGCCATGCTGGCCGGCGCCAAGTACCGTGGCGAGTTCGAAGACCGTCTCAAGGCTGTGCTCAAGGAAATCGAGGAATCGGAAGGGAAGATCATTCTCTTTATCGACGAGCTGCATACCTTGGTCGGCGCCGGCGCGGCCGAAGGCGCCATCGACGCCAGCAACATGCTCAAGCCTGCGCTGGCGCGGGGCGAGCTGCGTGCCATCGGCGCCACTACCCTGAACGAATACCGCAAGTACATCGAGAAGGACGCCGCGCTCGAGCGTCGCTTCCAGCCCGTCTTGGTCGGCGAGCCCACGGTCGAAGACACCATCGCCATCCTGCGCGGACTGAAGGAACGCTACGAGGTTCATCACGGCGTCCGCATCAAAGACTCCGCCATTGTCGCCGCCGCCACTCTCTCCCACCGCTACATCACCGATCGTTTCCTGCCGGACAAGGCCATCGACCTGATTGACGAAGCGGCTTCCTCGCTTCGTATCCAGATCGATTCCATGCCCACGGAAATCGACCAGCTGGAGCGCCGCGCCACCCAGCTCGAAATCGAACGCCAGGCTTTGAAGAGGGAAGAGGACCCCAACTCCCGCGAGCGCCTCGCCATCGTCGAAAAAGAGCTGGCCAACCTGCGCGAACAGTCCAATCGCCTGAAGGCCCTTTGGCAGCAGGAGAAGGCCGCCATCAACCGCATCCGCGAGCTCAAGGAAAAAATCGAACAGCTCAAGCTCGAGGAGCAGACTGCCACTCGCAAGGGCGACTACACCCGCGCCTCGCAAATCCACTACGGTGAGCTGCCGCAGGTCCAGGCCGAGCTCGACAAGCTCAACGCGCAGTCCGACGGCAAGTCCTCGCGCATGCTCAAGGAAGAAGTCGACGAGGAGGATGTCGCCCGCATCGTCAGCAAGTGGACCGGCATTCCGGTCAGCAAGATGCTGGAGGGCGAGGTCAAGAAGCTGGTGGACATGGAGAGCCGGCTGCGCCAGCGCGTTGTCGGCCAGGACCAGGCGCTGGAGCGCGTTGCCAACGCGATTCGCCGCTCCCGCGCCGGCCTCAGCGATCCTCGCCGCCCGATCGGCTCATTCATCTTTCTCGGGCCCACCGGCGTCGGCAAAACCGAGCTTGCCCGCGCGCTTGCCGAATTCTTGTTCGACGACGAGAAGAACATGGTGCGCATCGACATGTCGGAATACATGGAGCGCCACGCCGTCGCCCGCTTAATCGGCGCGCCTCCAGGCTACGTTGGCTACGAAGAGGGCGGCCAGCTCACCGAAGCCATTCGTCGCCGCCCCTACGCGGTCATCTTGTTCGACGAAATCGAAAAAGCGCATCCCGACGTCTTTAACGTCCTGCTGCAGATCATGGACGACGGGCGTCTCACCGACGGCAAGGGCCGCGTGGTCGACTTCCGCAACACCATCATCATCATGACCTCGAACCTCGGCGCCTCCTACCTCACGCCCGAGAACCTGGCCACGCCCGCGGCCTTTGAGCGCGCCCGCCAGCAGGTCATGCAGGTGGTGCAGGCCAGCTTCAAGCCCGAGTTCCTGAACCGCGTGGACGACATCATCATCTTCAACCCGCTCGGCAAGGAACAATTGACGCGCATCGTCGAGCTGCAACTGGAATCGCTGCGCCGCCTGTTGGCGGAGCGCAAGATTTCCATCGAGCTCACCGACTCGGCCAAGGAATTGGTCTTCAACGAAGGTTACGACGTGCAGTACGGCGCGCGTCCGCTGAAACGCGCCATCCAGCGTCTTATCCAGGACCCGCTGGCGTTGAAGATCCTCGACGGGGAAGTGCTGCACGGCGACCACGTCATTGTGGACGCCGACCTCACCCGCCGGCAGATGACCTTCAAGGTCTCGCACCGGGTCGGCGAGCCGGCGCCCGCTCGCAAATAGATCGTGTGGCACCGCGTTGTAGAACCGGCGTTGTGGCACAGGCGCACTCGCGTGTGCGTGAAGCCCATAGGCGCCGGCCCTTTGCCGAAGCTTCATAAGCCCCGGCCCCAAACACCGCGGACGCCCTCGTCCCCGGCCCGCCGTGTCACTACTCACAACTCAGAACTCACAACTGCACTCAGCTTTCCCTTGCGTACCGCCTCGATGAAATCCGTGTACGCTGGTTCGCCGGCGCGATCGCGCACCGCCGCTGCGATCTGTCCGCGGTGATAGGTGCCGTGCATCACGACGTGCATCAGGATGTCGCGTACCGCATTGCTGTACTTCTCGCCCTTGGAATTCGTATAGGCAATCTTGCGGTCCAGGTCGCCATCCGCAAGTCCCGCCAGGTAAAGCTCCCACCCCTGCCGCAGCTCGACTAATTGCCGCTCGCAATCGTCGAGCCCGAATTCCGGCCACACCGGGGTTTTCTGCGTCCCCTGCTGCAATCGCGCCATCCACAGCAGTTCCGCGGCCACGATGTGCGCCATGATCTTCCGGGCTCGCTCCGGCGGATGTTCCATCTCCTGCAGCGAGTGCAGCGTTTCATGATTTGCCCAGTCGTCGTACTGAAACATTTCACGCAGATAGCCCAACATGTCTCGCGCTCCCATCAGTCACAGATGCTCGAGAGTAGCGTCGTGATGAAGATTTGGTCCAACCGGACGCACCCGCGGCGATGCTGCTCGCCACGGCGCCGCGCAACCCATCCCATGTCCGCAAGCTTCCTATTGAAAGGACACTTATACCAAACGGCGCTCCCGGCAGGAGCGCAGAACCAAACCAAGGGAGGATAGCAATGCCATCGAGGAAGAAGAGCTCCGGCCGCAAGTACGGCAAGAAAGCGCAGCAGGAAGTCCGTACCGAAATGCATCACATGCGCAGCGGCAAGCATAAGGTCAAGAACCGCAAGCAGGCCATCGCGATTGGCCTGTCCAAGGCGCGGCAGAAAGGCGCCAAGGTGCCGTCGCGCTCGAAGTCTCGTTCGCACAAGAAAGCTGCGTAGACCGGAAGGTTCTTGAGGCAGAAATTTGAACGCAAAACAAGAAGGCGCGGACTCGATCCGCGCCTTTTACCAAAAACCGGAATTCATTTCTTATCCGTCGAACTCTTCGTCTCGCTCTTGCTTTCCGCCTTCTTCTCGCTTTTGGTCTCCGGCTTGGACTCCGACTTTTTCTCGCTCTTGCCGCCGCCATCGCCGGCGGAACCCCTCCGCGCGTAATCGGTCACGTACCAGCCGGTACCCTTGAATTGCACCGCCGGAGCGGAAAGCAGTTGCGCAACCTTGCCGCCGCACTCGGGGCATTTCGCCGGCGGCGGGTCGGAAAGGCGCTGCAGTTTCTCAAAGCGGAAATGACACTTCTGGCATTCGTACTCGTAAAGCGGCACCCGTCGATTGTAGATTCGCCCGCAAAGTAGCGTCAATTGGCCTACGGCCCTTCTCGTCTGGGTCCTGCCCGGCAAGCCTTGCCAACAACTGCTAGACTTTCCCACGCATGGCAAGCGCGGAACAACGAAGCGATGCGCCGCTGGCCCCGGGCCGGGCGCTGTACGTGGTCGGCACGCCCATCGGCAATCTCGAGGACATCACCCTGCGCGCTCTGCGCACCCTGCGCCTGGCCGACCTGATTGCCTGCGAGGACACGCGCCAGACGCAAAAATTGCTGCACCACTACGGCATCGAGACGCCGACCATCAGCTACCACGAGCACAACGAGATGACGCGCGCCGCCGAGCTCATCCGCAAGCTCGAAGACGGCGCTCGCGTGGCACTCGTGACCGATGCCGGTATGCCGGCGGTTTCCGATCCCGGCTTTCGGCTGATCTCGCTGGCCATCCGGCACGACATTCCCGTGGTCCCGATTCCGGGAGCGTCCGCGTTTCTGGCGTCGCTGGTGGCCAGCGGTTTGGCGACCGATTCGTTCCGCTTCAGCGGTTTTCTGCCGGCCAAGCGTGGCGAGCGCCGCACCCTGCTGGAAACCATCCGCAACTCGCCGCGCACGCAGATTTTTTACGAAGCGCCGCACCGCGTGCTGGACGCGATGGAAGACGTGGTGGCGGTGCTGGGCGGATCGCGTCACGTTGTGATCGCGCGCGAGGTCACCAAGCTGCACGAGGAATTCTTGCGCGGCCGCGCCGACGAAGTGCTGGATCGTTTGCGGGAACGCCCGCCCAGAGGCGAGATCACGCTGCTGGTCGGAAGAATGGAGGAGGCGCAGGAAGCGGAGGCGCAAGTGACGCCGGAGAGCGTCCGCGACCGGGTGCGCGAGTTAATTTCGTCGGAACAATTGGACGAAAAGGCGGCGCTGAAGAAAGTCGCGCGCGAGCTGGGAATTTCCAAAAGTGAGGCCTACAGGGAGCTGCAGCGGGCGAAGTAAGCGGTTGCGGTCTCGGAATAGCGCTTCGCTGCCTCTGGCGAAGCGGCGCAGGATCTGACCTGGAAACGAATCGGGCTGTTCACCCACAATCCAACGGCCGAAGTTTTTGCGGCGGAGAAAACGCATGTCGAAATCGCGTCGTCAGTTCCTGGTTCAGGCGGGTTTGACTTCCTTAGCGGCAATGATCGCCTCGGGCGTTGAGGCGCAGCAGAGCAAAGAACCGCCCCCAGGTGCGCCGCCGGCATTCGGCACCGCCGCGCCGGTCGGGCCGGAGGTCTCGCCGGCAACGATGGCAGAGGCCGAGAAACTGGTGCGCGTGGAGATGACCGCCGCCGAGCGCGCACAGGCGGCGGAGAACTGGCGCAGCGCCATGGCGCCCGTCTATGAGCGCCGCGCCGGACCTCGCAAAGTAGAGATCGAACCTAACGTTGCGCCTTATTCTTTATGGAACCCCATCCTGCCGGGGCAGAAAGCAGCGCCGCAACAAGATCGCTTCAACTGGAGCAAGCCGGATCCGGGACCGCTGCCCTCACGCGACGAGGACATCGCCTTCGCGCCCCTCACCCACCTGTCGCGGTGGATTGAGACTCGTCAGCTCAAGTCCGAGCGCCTGACCCACATCTACCTGGATCGCCTGAAGCGCTTTGATCCCAAGCTGCGCTGCGTGATCACGCTCACGGAATCTCTCGCGCTGCAGCAGGCGCGTCATGCCGACCAGGAAATCGCCGCCGGAAAATATCGCGGACCACTGCACGGCATCCCCTGGGGCGGCAAGGACCTGCTCGACACCGCCGGTATTCCGACCACCTATGGGGCAGAGCCTTTCCGGGACCGTATCCCGATCGAAGATGCCGCGGTGGTGCGCCGGCTGCACCAGGCGGGCGCGGTACTGGTCGCGAAGTTGAGCTTGGGCGCGCTCGCGCTGAACGATATCTGGTTCGGCGGCCAGACCATGAACCCGTGGCTGTTGGAGGAAGGAGCGTCGGGCTCCAGCGCTGGGCCGGGTGCGGCGACCTCGGCCGGGCTGGTCGGCTTTGCCATCGGCAGCGAGACTGGCGGCAGCATCGTTGCGCCGGCGATGCGCTGCGGCATCACCGGATTGCGTCCCACCTATGGTCGGGTACCGCGCACGGGAGCCATGACGCTGTGCTGGTCGCTCGACAAGCTCGGCCCCATGACCCGCCATGTCGAAGACGCGATCTTGATCCTGCGCACCATCTCCGGGCCCGATCCCGGCGACCTCAACTGCGTACCCAGCCGGCTTGACTACGATGCCGGCGTCCCCGTGAGCGGGCTGCGCGTCGGCTACTTCCCGGCATGGATGAAAGAGGCTCCGGCCACTGACGTCGATCGCGCCGCGCTGGCAATGGTAAAGACGGCCGGGATGGTCCCGGTGGAGGTTTCCATCCCGGACTGGCCGTATGACTCGCTGTTCGTGATCCTGTTCGCCGAAGCGGCGGCGTCATTCGAAGAGATTACCCTCAATCAGAAACTGGACCAGCTCCGGGTTCAGGTGCCCGACGCCTGGCCCAACACCTTCCGCCAATCGCGTTTCCTCTCGGCCGTGGATTTCGTGCAGTGCGACCGTCTGCGGCGCAAGGTCGCCAAGGAGATGGCGCGAGTTTTTTCACAGGTGGACTTGCTGCTGGTCCCCTCGCTGCGCGACGAGATGCTGACCATCACCAACTTCACCGGGCATCCGTCGCTCACCCTGCGCGCGGGATTTGTCGAGGTCTCAGAGGCGCGCAGCGATTGGGCGCCGGATCCAAAGCATCCGCTGCCCAAATTTTCTCCGCCGCGTCGCGTCCCCCATGGCGTGACCTTGATCGGGCGGTTGTTTGACGAGGGCACGCTATGCCGCGCTGGCTTGGAACTGGAGCGCCATTTCAAAGTAGCCGACGAACGTCCGCCCGGCTTTTAACCAGGCAGGGCAGCCAAACACTCCACCGACCCCTAGCTCGCCATGGGCATATGTGAATCGCGCGCCGGCGTGTCCTGGGGTCGGCTGAGGCTGGCGCCGCGCCTTCTTTCCCACGCCTCCACGAATGCCTGCTCGATCGCAGCGGTCGCTTGCGGAATCGAGGACGGCGGCACCACCGTCATCCCCACCATGGCGGCCAGGCGTTGATAGCTGTCGCGACAGGCGCGCAGAAACTCCAGCGGATATTCCGGCTTGCGTTCGCGCGCGGCTTCAGGATTGGCGTCGAGGACGTAAGCCACATCCGGCCTGGGCGCAAGCGCCGCAACCACGCGGATAAACGCACGCGTGAGCAGGTTGGAAAGTGGCAGGTTGGCAAGCTCGTCGTGGATGTAGCGGTCCATGATGATGACGTCGGGACAGCTTTCATTCTTTTCAGCGCGCCTCACAACCCGGCGAAGATGGATGGCGTCGAGCAGATAAAGACCATGTCGCGCCAGGTTGACGTGCCAGCCGCGGACGTTTTTGTCGCGGCGGTGGACCGGTTTGCCGGGCGCGCCGATGCCGCGCTCGCTCTTGAATACCTTGTGCACGAATCCTTCGCGGTAGCGCGAGAGCACCACCACGTCGTCCCAGAAGGCGAGCAGGCAGGTGCGCAGGCCGCGAGCTTCCAGGAAGCCGCGCAGGGCGCCGATTTGCGTGCTCTTGCCGGCGCCGTCCATGCCGGAAAAACTCACCAGAAAAGCTGTGCGATGCGACCGGTCCATGATCGTCCTTGGTCGTTAGTCATTGGCCGACGTCGCTCGAGTGCGCGAACGACCATTGACCAACGACCATCGACACTACCGTCCAGAGCCCGGAGGCGTGCTCGGGGTGCCGCGGCTCAGTGCGTAGACCGTGCCGATCGCGACGCCACCAGCTGCTACCAATCCCAGTTTCAGCAGGAACGAACGCACCTGGCGCTGCTTGGCGGGAGCAATCGCGGAACCCGCCGGTTTCGAGGCCGCACCGCCGGCGGTGACGCCCTTCTGTGCGGCGGCAGCGCCCACCGGATTCTGATCCTTCTGTTGCCCGTTTTGCTGCGCTGTCTGCTGTGCGTCCTGCGGCAGCGCGGGCGTTCCCACCGCCTGGGACGACGGCGCTTCCGGCAATTGCGCCGACGCCGTAGGCTGGGCGGAGTCCGTCTGCTCGCCGGTGGGCGGAGTTTGTTGTACCGCCGCGGGCGCGCTCTGATCCTGCGCCGATTGCGCCATCATCATCTGTGGCCCGCCGAGCAGCACGAACAGCAGCAGCACGGCCATTGCGGGGACTAGCTTCGAGTGTTTCGACTTCATCGGGGAACTCCTTTAATTCAGAACTTTGGGCTTACCAGTCGGACATCGCACTCCGCCGAGCGTGTAGCGGCGGGCTTTGAACGTGTAGTTGCGGGCTCTATTCCGCCGAAGCCCACTGTTGCCGCTGCTACACGAGCAATGTCGGCTTCCTTGTTGCCGGCGTGACGCAGGCGGTTCGCGACATAACGCAGCATGTTGGGAACGGTCGGATTGCCGTACCAGCAGCAGCGCGCCATTTCGGGCGAAGCGCCGAAATAGACGCGAAATTGTCCACGGAGACGGGCGGGCGAAACCAGCAGCGCCGCCGTCAGGCGATGATTGCCTTCCAGGATCGTGATCGGACTGCGATCGTCAATCCCGATCAGGAGCACCGCGCTGCTGTCCTCGCGGTTGCGCATCCGCTCGCTGAAGCCGCGAATGGCGTCCACCTTGGCGCCAACATCGGAAATCTCGACCCCGCCATGCGCCGTCCCGCCGACAATGCGCACGCCGTGAAAGTCGCGAGTGTGGATCTGCTCCACCACATGACGCAGAAGGCAATTGCCGCCGCCGATTTTGCGCCAGTGAGTGCGGGCCAAAACGCACAGGCGGTCCAGATCGGAGTCTTCCAGTTCCACCTGGCACCAACCGGTGTCGCGCGGAAGCTGGTTCCACATGTGGCCGCGACGACGGTAAAACAAGGCGCGCCGCAGGGCGTTTTGCCCTTCGTCGGAAACATCGGGATCTTCCACCAGGCGGGCATACAAAGCTCGATCGCGGTCGAAATCATGGTGATGGAATTCATTGCGCAGAAATTCCAGGATCACCTCGGCTTCCGTGACCGCGCGCAGCCGTTTCACGCCGCCTCCTGCAGCACACTGTGCAGGCGCGCGTGTCTCGCCAGCAGGGCGAGCGCGACCACCGCGAGCAAGGCCGTCATGATGACGAGCTGCACCAGCACAACTTGTGTGAGGGTGGAGTGGAACAGGAAGATGCCGGCCACGATGGCGAGCGCCGCCGCCATCTGCACCCAGGCCGTGTTCGCAATGCGGCGCGACATCTCGTAGGTTATAAGCACGACGCTCAGCGAGTACACGCCGGCCATGGCAGCGCACAGCGGAAGAATGCCGTCCATGCCTGAACCCGCAAACGAAGCACCGAATACGCTACGCAGCACCAGGTGCGGGAAGGCGGTGAATAGCGCGACAAACCCGCCCGAAATGGTGACCACCAGGGCAATCGGGACGGCGAGAATTGACTTGGAGCGCTCCCCGGGTTTGGCGCCGGCAGAGATCGGGAACATGGCGCTGACCACCATCCAGGAGGCGAAATAAACCAGGCGCCCCACCAGTGCGCGGGTCGCATACAGGCCTGCGATTTCTGCGGAAAAGAAATGCTTCACCAGCACGATGTCGCAGTTGCTGATGATGACCTGCCCGACGAAAAAGACGATCGCCTGCACCGCTTCACCCGCTGAGGCGGGCAGCTGGAGCGAGGTGTGCGTGTTCAGCTCCGCCGGAACCGGCAGGAAGTAGGCGCAAATCACCGAGAGCGAAATGGCGATAATTGCACCCAGCGCGCCCACTCCGAATTCGACCAGCAATACGGCGGCGATGAACTTCAGCAGGGCTTCGGTAATGTAGCTGCCGGCCAGCCGCCGGAACGAGCACATGCCCTGCATGCCGCCGCGGCGCGCGCCCACCGGAACGTAGAAAGCAAATCCCACGGCAAGGACAATGATCATCCACGGCGATGGCAGATTCAGATAGCGCGCTATGGGAGCGGCGGCGATGGCCAGCAGCGCCCCAAGTGCGAGCCCAATCCTCCAGGAACGCCGCAGCAGTGTCTGGTAAACGGCTGCCTTCGTTTCCACCGCGTCATTGCGCGCCACCAGCTTGGCGCAGACCAGTTGGAAGGAGAGGGTGATCGCGGAAACCAACATCAGCAGGGTGATGGCCAGCGCGGCGTGACCGAATTCCGCCGGCCCAAGCAGCCGGGCGACCGCGACGTTATAGGCAAAGTTCAGGATGCTCACCAGCGCCGAGCCGACCAGCATAATCAGGCTTCCGTCGAGCAGGCGCGACTGGGTGCTTCGCTGGGAACGGAAAATGGCGACCTTCTCCCTCCAGCTCTGGTTTGACGTGGAGGTCGCCATGGTTCCGGATGCGCTCATTGGATTTTTAAGCAGCCAGGTCAGTTCCGCCATCGGCGGCAATGGACGTACTCTGGGGTGAAGGCGCCGGTTGCGAAAATCCCGGCACCAGGAATAAGGATGGTTGCTTGAGGGCGGCGGGCAAGAATCGGCTGAAACTCAGCACCGCGTCGCTGGAGGCTTCGTAGATCTCGAAGAGGCGCTCGGTGCGCGTCATCTCCAGAACGACTGCGATCTGCGGCGACAGCGCCGCCAGCTTTATGTCGCCATCACGTTTCATGACTCCGGCCAGGCATTCCAGGAGCATTTCCACTCCCGCGGCATCGATTTGCTGCACCTGCGAGCAATCCAGCACGACCTGCGGCCGATCCGAGTTCAGGATCGGTTCGATCTCACGGCAAAACGCACGCGCACTTTTCATGTTCAGGCGTTCTGGTAAGCGCTTCACCACTACCGGCCTATTGATCTCCATATCTCCTCGCTACTGCCAAATTCGCGGGGAACGAGGAGGGCTCGGCGCCCTCGAAGCCGGCTGGGGTCTTGACCGTCGAAGACGGTGTTTTCACCAAGGCCGGTAAATCCGTGGGCTGCTGGCGCTGGGACGGCGCAAACAATCCACGGAACAACTGCAGGGGAAGAAACGTGGCTAGCGATGCCGCGCTCGCTAATGCTCTCCACGGCGCGTGTTGCGATCGGCTGTCCATCAGCTTGGGATCGGCGATTTCAACTTCAACGTTGCGGCCCAGGTGCAGCAGCTTTTTGCCGCCGGCGACCGAGTGCGCGATGTCCAGCCCGGGACCAATGTAGGTGTAGGGAAGGACGGACGCATTCTCGACCACCGTGCCGGCTTCCACTTCCGCGTGGTGCTCGACGGAAGCGCAACGCGTGATCACGGCGGCGGCGCGAACGCGCGCGCGGGCGCCGATGTAGGCGGGGGCCAGTACGCGCGCCCGGCGGTCGATGCGGGCGCCCGGCGCAACCCACACCCCGGGGCTGCGTTCTTTACCGGCGGGCTTGATGTCGGCGTGCTGCATCAGGCCGTCCACCGCCAGGATGCGCAGGTCAGCGGCGCTCGCCAGCGCGTTCCAGTAACCTCGGAAAATCCAATTGCCGCACGCGGCCCGCGTTTGCTCCAGGCGGTGACGAAACAGGAACGCCGCATCGTTGCGGCGCGAAGCATTGATGACGAACATGCCCAGGGACGCGCCGTTCGCGTCCACGGCCTGGGTCACGTGCGCGCGGCAGTCGAGATGACGCTGCACGAAGTCGTCCACTACGAACTCGCCGTACCCGCCCATCCGCAGGACCAGGACCGCTTCCGCTCCGGCTTGCGCCAGGTCGCTGAATGCGTTTTCGACGGCTCGCCAGAAGTTGCCGTTCGTAGCCTCGATCCAGCAAGTGCCGGCATCCGCGCCTGTCGGCCTCGCCGATTCACTGACCACCGAAATCCCGTTGATGTTTTGCTTTTGCAGCCGCTCGATGGCGCGCACGACGGCCGGCTTTCCCAGGACGTCATGAAGCACCAGCGGCAGTCCGGCAAATTTCTCGTGTTGAGCTCCGGGCGCATCGCCCAGTCCTCCGACGAGAATCATGGCCCTTACATCCACCGTGTGCACCTCGTAGGCGCGTACGAACCGTGCACGCGCGGTCTGCAAACTGCGCCCTCTTGCTTGTCGGATTGCCTCTCCGGATTAAGCGACTTCAGCGGATTAAGCGACTTCAGCACCCTGGTTCCCATGACCTGCTGGCTCGTAATGGACAAGGTAAGGAGCAACGTGCCCGCTCGCCCGCGCCAGTCTCGAAAAATGAAGCTTACGCCCGACGTATCGCGGCGGCAGCTCACCTCGCTGATCGACCGGCAATCGCTAGCCACCACTAACCCCTGAGGTGCAGTGGCTGTTCTCTTCAGATGGCGGAAATGACCACGTCTGTTGTCAGATCAGTTATCAATTCTGTCGATAATTAATGCTATTTGCCGCCACCACTTCCTCGTACTTTAGGCTTGGTTCCTGCTTCGCACAGCCGCGTGCAAACTTGCGCCAGAGGCTTGGTTCCAGCTACTCTGCCTTCCGCTGGGAAAACAGAACGCACGCACCCGGACGTAAGTCTCTGTGCTTGTGCAGCATTCTTTGTCGCAAGCAGCCTGCCACTTCGCGGGCCATTATCAGGTTGTTAACTATGGCTTTAACCACGAAGTGAGGACGTTCGGCTACTCTGTGGTGCCCCGATGCGGCATCCCGGTGCCCTGAGTGGAGCACCGCGTTCCCACCCCTCGGCGTTTTCTTGCCTACGAGGGTAAGTAGAGGCGGGGCAGGAAGTTACCTTTTGTAACATCCCCCACCCGGGCTACCGCTTCAAGTTTTCGGCTATGACGACGCGGGGAATTCCCTGCAGGTCGGGAACGGTGCGGACATTCTCCCACTCGCGGAGCACCTCGCGCACTGCGGCTTCCTGGGAAAAACCGATTTCAAGCGCCAGTGCTCCTCCGGGCCTGAGTACGGCGCGGGCTTGGGGAGCAAGTCGGCGGATGACGTCCATCCCCTCGGCCCCGGCGAAGACGGCGCCGCGGGGCTCGAACTTGCGGACTTCGAGTTGCACCTTGTCGTACTCGGATTCGCCGACATACGGCGGATTGGAGGCCACGATGTCGAACCGGCCCGAGAGCCCCTGCAGCAGGTCGGTGGCATGGAATACAACACGCTGCTCTAGCCCGAGGCGGGCGGCGTTGGCACGCGCGATCTCGAGCGCTTCCTCCGAGATTTCCGTCGCATGAATCTCCGCGTCCGGCAGCTCCGAAGCCAGCGCCAGCGCAACGCACCCGGATCCGGTGCCGACATCCACGATTCTCCGTGGCTCCATGTTCTTGGACAGACCCAGCACCGCTTCCACCAGGTGCTCGGTCTCCGGTCGCGGAATCAGCACACCTGGTCCGACGACGAAGTCCAGTCCCCAGAATTCCTGGTGGCCGGTGATGTACTGCGCCGGAATGCCTCGGGCGCGTTGTTCGAGGGCTTCGTCGTAGCGGGATTGCTCATCGGAGGAGAGTTCGCGCTCCGGATGCGCGTAGAGATAGGCGCGATCGCACCCAAGGACAAACATCAGCAGGACTTCGGCGTTCATCCGGGGTGAGCCGACGCGGTTTTCCTCCAGCAGCGTGATGGCAGAGCGCAGCGCTTCTTTCAACTGCATGATCAGAGGGATTTAACCACAGAGGGCGCCGAGGACAGGATATCTACCCGCAACTCGGTACCCGCAACTCGGTGCTGGCTGCTATTACGCCGGCACTGCCGAGGCGTCACCGTCGTTGCCCTTCAACTTCTCGGCGTTGTAATGCGTGGTGAGCGCCTCGATGAACGGTTGCAGTTTTCCGTCCATCACCTCGCCGAGTTGGTGCAGGGTAAGACCGATGCGGTGGTCGGTGACGCGGTTCTGCGGAAAGTTGTAGGTCCGGATTTTCTCGCTCCGGTCCCCGGTGCCCACCATGGCGCGCCGTTCCTTGGCCAGCGCCGCCTGCTGTTTCTCGCGCTCCATCTCGTAGAGGCGGGAGCGCAGCACACGCATGCCTTTTTCGCGGTTCTTGATCTGCGACTTTTCGTCCTGGCAGCTGACCACGGTGTTGGTAGGGATGTGCGTGATGCGCACCGCCGAATACGTGGTGTTCACCGACTGGCCGCCCGGGCCGGAGGAGCAGAAGGTGTCAACGCGGAGGTCTTTCGCCTCAATCTTAACGTCCACCTCCTCCGCCTCGGGCATCACCGCCACGGTGACTGCCGAGGTGTGGACGCGGCCTTGCTGCTCGGTTTCCGGCACCCGCTGCACGCGGTGCACGCCCCCCTCATACTTCAACTTGGAGTAGGCGCCGCGGCCCTCGATCATGGCGATCACTTCCTTCAAACCTCCGACACCGGATTCGGACGAGGACAGCACTTCCACCTTCCAGCGCTGGCCTTCGGCGTATCGCGAGTACATGCGGAAGAGCTCGGCCGCGAACAGGGAAGCCTCGTCGCCGCCGGTCCCGGCGCGGATTTCCAGGATCACGTTCTTTTCGTCGTTGGGATCCTTGGGGATCAGCAGGACCTTGAGGTCCTGTTCCACCGCGGCAAGACGTTTCTCCAGGGAGTGCAACTCCTCTTGCGCGTAGGCCCTCATGTCGGGGTCGGCTTCGCTCTCGACCATGGCCTTGCTGTCGGCAATGCCTTTTTTCAAATCCTTATATTCACGGAATTTTCCCACGATCGGCGCCAGCTCGCTGTGCGCCTTCGCCGTCTTCTGATACTTCGCCGAGTCTGCGAAGACACCGGGATCGGCGAGAGCCCGCGTCAGCTCGTCGTACCGCGCCTCGATATGCTCTAAACGGTCGTACATGGTCTCGCTCTACCGGCGGCAGTCGACGGTCGGTGGCCCTCCGTTGACGCAACTGGGACATCGGCGCTACAAATTCCCGCAATTCCGCCGTTTCTGCCTCTGAAATGTAATTGTAGCTGGAGCGATAACAAAATCTTCGGAGGTGCAAGACCTCGCGATCGGAGCGAGGCCGCAGACCGTCGACCGCTACGCAATCACCAACTCTCCCCCGCGCTGCGCTTCCAGTTCCATGGCGTGGTCCAGCGCGCCAATGGCGCACTCGACTTGGTCATCGCTGGGAGGCTGCGTGGTAATGCGCTGCAGCCAGAGGCCGGGGGCGGTCATGATGGCAAACAACGAGCCGCGGTGCTTGGCCGCGAAGCGGATGATTTCGTAGGAAACGCCGGCAATCACCGGCAACAACGCAATGCGAATCGCAAAGCGGGCGGCGAAGGTGTGCACCGGGATCGCGGTATAGATCACGATGGAAATCAGCATCACCGTCATCAGGAAGCTGGTGCCGCAGCGCGGGTGCCAGGTAACGTACTTCTGGACTGCGGCCGGCGTGAGCGGGTCTTTGGCTTCGAAGGCGAAAACCGTTTTGTGCTCGGCGCCGTGATACTGGTAAACACGCCGCAGGTCGGCCCACAGGGAAGTCGCCCAGATGAATCCGAGAAACAGCGCCAGGCGAATGACGCCGTCCACCACGTTGAAAATGATCTGGTTGCCGAATACCGGCGAGACATGCTGCTTCAGCTCGGTGGTGGCGAGCAGCGGCAGAAACTTATACATGAAGATGAAGAAACCGAGCGAGAGGACCACGTTCAGCGCCGCCACCCACCCGTTGATCTCGATCTTCTTGCCACTCTTGCCCGCGGGTAATTCATTGAGGGCAACGTTGGCGGAGAATCGCAAGGCCCGGAAGCCGAGTCCCATGGCCTGAGCGAGCGTGACCACGCCGCGAACCACCGGCCATCCCATCCATTTGTGTTTTTCCGAGGGCCGCTCCAACGTTTCCGAATGCGAAGCGATGGTGCCGTCGGCGCGCCGCACGCAGATGCCCCAGGCGTGGGGCGAGCGCATCATGACGCCTTCCAGAACGGCCTGCCCGCCCACCAGGGTTTCCTCTCCGCTCTCCAGGGCAGGCAAGAGTTGCACGGCGGCGAGGAAGCGCGCCATCTTACGGATCGATTCACACATCGCCATCAGTTTATTGTTCCGGGCAGTTATGCCTTGTCTCTCTGTTGGATGCACGTTCCGGGGGTACTGTAAGGTTAGCGGCGTGGCCGGGAAGTGTCAAACCACCGCCGGACTAATCCTTGCGGTTACTCCACGAGGCATAACCCGCGTGGCCGGCCGCAGGATTCCGCAAAAGTTGATTTTTCCTGCCTGAAAAGCATCGAATGGAGGGCATGCGCCTGCTCTCCGCCGCTGCCGAAGCGATTGGCGGCACCACCAAAAAGAACGAGAAAGTGCGGATCCTGGCTGAATACCTCCGCGCCCGCACCGTAGCCGAGGCCGCGGCCAGCGCCGTCTTCCTCTCCGGCCGGGCATTTCCCGCCTGGGAGGAGACCACGCTGCAAGCCGGCGCCGCCCTGCTCTGGCAGGTAATGAAGGACATTACCGGCAAGAGCGACGCCGCCCTTACCGCCGTCTATCGCAAGCACGGGGACCTGGGCACCGCCGCCTATGACGCGCTTGGTACCGTCGCTCCCGCGGAAAGTGGTTTGACGGTCACGGATGTCGCCCGCGCGTTTCGTGACATTGCCGCCGTGCGCGGTCCCGCCGCGAAAACAACCCTCATCCGCGAACTATTCTTAAAAGCCACGGCGCTCGAAGCCAAGTACCTGGTCAAGATCATGACCGGCGAGCTGCGCATCGGCCTGAAAGAGAGCCTGGTAGAAGAGGCCATTGCGCTGGCCTATCACGTGCCGTCCTCCGAGGTTCAGCGCGCGGACATGTTGCTCGGAGATATCGGCGAGACATTGCAACTGGCGGCCGCGCACCGGCTCAACCAGGCACGCATGCGCCTTTTCCATCCGCTTGGATTCATGCTCGCCAGTCCGGTGGAAAGCGCGGCGGAGGCATTCGAGTATTTCCACGATGCCGCCGTCGAAGACAAGTACGACGGTATTCGCGCCCAGGCTCATATCGGCATGCTGCAGGCTCCGGGCGAAAAACTTCCGTCCAGACAAGTGCGGCTGTTCTCGCGGACGCGCGACAATATTACGGAGTCTTTTCCCGAGCTGGTGGCGCCGTTATTGGACTTCCCGGAAGACCTCATCCTGGACGGTGAGATCGTCGCCTGGCGGCACGGGCGGGCATTGCCGTTTTCCGAGTTGCAGAAGCGGTTGGGTCGCAAGACGGTCACGGAAAAGATGATGCGCCAAGTGCCCGTATGCTACGTCGCCTTTGACGTGCTCTACGCGGGCGGGGAACTGGCGCTTGACCTGCCCTTGCGGGAGCGTCATGCAATGCTCGACCGCATTTTCGCCGGCGCCAGCCATCAGCATCGCGAACGCATCCGCGACCTGCAGGGAAAGCTTGAGTTCGAACCCGCCATCGAGCAGGACGATCACCAGCACCTGGCCGCCGTTCGCGCACCCGTGCTGCACGCTGATTCCCCCGATCACCTCGACCAGCTTTTCGACGCCGCCCAGGGACGCGGCAACGAAGGTCTGATGATCAAGGATTTCAATTCGGTTTACGCACCCGGGCGTCGCGGCAAATCGTGGCTCAAGCTGAAGCGCGAGTTGGCAACGCTGGACGTCGTGGTCACCTCCGTGGAATGGGGCCATGGCAAGCGTGCGGGCGTGTTGAGCGATTACACCTTTGCGGTACGCGACGGGGAGCGCCTGGTCAACGTCGGAAAGGCGTATTCCGGGCTGACCGACAAGGAAATCGCGGAGATGACGCAGTGGTTCCTCGAGCACACCATCGTCGATCACGGCTTCTGGCGCGAGGTTGACCCCGCCATCGTGCTGGAAGTCGCGTTCAACGCCGTGATGCAGTCGGGCAGGCACGACAGCGGTTTCGCGCTTCGATTTCCGCGCATCCTGCGGCTCCGGCCGGACAAGTCCCCCGCCGACATCGATACCATCGAGCGCGTACGCGAAATCTTTGAGCGCCAGAAGATTGCGTACCCGAACGCCGTGTGATCCGCCTGCGGCAAGTCATCTCATAAATGGTTTGGGTAGGGCACGGCTTCAGCCGTGCCGCCCAGAGCTGTCAAAAATGAGGGCTTTAGCCCCTGAGGGGAAGATCTTCACGATTTATGAAATGCGCCGATCTGGTAATTTTGCAAGTCATCTCATAAATGGTTTGGGTAGGGCACGGCTTCAGCCGTGCCGCCCAGAGCTGTCAAAAATGAGGGCTTTAGCCCCTGAGGGGAAGATCTTCACGATTTATGAAATGCGCTGATCTGGTAACTCTACAAGTCATCTCATAAATGGTTTGGGTAGGGCACGGCTTCAGCCGTGCCGCCCGGAGCCGTCTCGCTGGTTACTTTTTACCGTGCAGCTTGTGCCAGATGTCCGGCCAAAATTCGCTGAGCAGGTTCCAGCCGGCGGTATTGGCGAGGCTCAACCCGAAGGAAACCGCTGTGCGTCCCATGTCGCGGTCAACATCCGGCAGGTAGGTATTACTCAGTCCCGCTGCGGCGAAGGCGCCACCGACACCGCTGAAATTGAAACTCCGGTGCCCGGCATCGGTGCGCGTGACCAGCACCCGCGAAATCGAATAGCCGAATCGATTGCCGAACCCGCCGCTGCCCTTGCGGAAGTAACGCGGGTCTTCTTTCAAGATTGCAGGCAGCAGGAACGACTGGAAGAAGCGCGTCGACTCCGCGGTCGCCAGTGATGCGCCATATCGCGCGCCGTAGGCGTCCCAACCCTGGCCGTAGCCGCGCGGATCATCATCGGTGGCTTGCCACGCGGCAGCATCCACACCGGCCGCGAGCAGGTTCGCGGGCGAGTAACTGCGCTGCACCCAGACGCTGAGTTTCTGGTGCGCGCTGAGCGGGCAGATATTGGTGCCGGCAGGCGCGTCCACCGTCGTGCTCGGCATGTTCATCACGCGCTCCGCTCCGCCAATAATCCCGCCCCGGCGGTTCTTCTCCTGCAGCGTAGAGGCGTCCACGCAGGTGGATGTTTGTGGCCGCGCTACTGCGGGGAACAGCAATGCCAAGGCTATGGCTGCCAGTGGTAATTTCATGTGACCTCTCCCCCGAGAGACCGGCAGCATATCAGCAAAATACCGGAAATGACCACGAAAGTTTGCAGCGGCTACCGTTTAGCTTGATCCTTCGCAAAGTGTTTAACTTGATTGTCATCCCGCGCGAGGCGAAGCATCTGGGTTTTCGGCGCGTGCGGACATTGGCCAATGAAGCCAGACTACGCCAGGTCTCCGTCTCCGCTTTCTTCCTTCTCTACCTCCTCTTCCTCTTCCTCTTCGGAGACGCGCGTCAACTCCAGGGGTTCGGTGGTGACCACCTCAAAGTCGCTGCCGCACTCCGGACAAGAGACGATTTCACCTTCGTCAACTTCGTCTTCTTCAATATCGAGATCGCTTTCACATTCCGGACACAAGACCATTTGCTTCCTCCATCACTTAACAACCCGGCCCGCTTGGATTGGACGCGCCGGCGTCCGCTACGCACCCGCAACCTGATAATATTTAGAATTTTCTTCGCATCGTCAATATCCCTGAGCTTGCCGAGGACCCTATGCGCCAACGATCCTGTCTTGCTTTCAGCCTGTTTGCGGGTCTCATTCTGATGGCTTGCACCGGCTTGGCGGTTGCCCAAAATTCCATCCCGGCGGGAAACCTGCCCCAGGCTGCTGACCGCGGATCGATGCCCAAGCCGCTGCCGCTTTCGCCCGATCCGCAGATCGTGGCGGCATTACAGCAGATTTCCGCCTCCCGGGTCAGGGCCACCATCGAAAAACTGGTCAGCTTCGGTACCCGTCTGACGATCGGTGAAAACCCGGCGCAGAGCGGGCGCGGCATCGCCGCCGCGCGCGAGTGGATCAAGTCCGAATTCGAGCGCGACTCGCAGGCTTGTGGCGGGTGCCTGGAAGTGAAGACTGACGTCTTCACCGAGCTGCCCCGGCCCCGGGTTCCCAAGCCCACCCAGATCGTCAACGTTTACGCCATATTGCGCGGCACCGACCCCGAAGCAGCTAAGCATATCGTTCTGGTTACTGGACACTACGACTCCCGGCCCAGCAACGACCAGGACACGCAAGCCGACGCGCCCGGCGCCAATGACGACGGCAGCGGAACCGCGGTCTCCCTGGAGTGCGCGCGCGTGCTCAGCAAGTACAAATTTCCTGGGACCATCATTTTTCTTACCGTCGCCGGAGAAGAGCAGGGCCTGCTGGGCAGCGCCCACTTTGCCGAGATGGCAAGACAGCAGGGCTGGAACATTGAAGCCGTGCTCAACAACGACATCGTCGGCGGCGATAAAACTCCCGGCCAGGACACCACCGTGGTGCGCGTGTTCAGCGAAGCAATTCCCTTGACAGACGTGGGGCAGCGAGCCACGGCCAGCCAACCGGCTGTGCCTCCCGACCAGAAAACGCTCGTCAACATTCGCGCTCTGGGCGCGGAAAGCGATTCCCTGTCACGCGAGGAGGCGCGCTACATCCGCCAGGTTGGCGCCCAGTATCTGCCGCCATCGTTTCAGCCGCTGCTCATCTTCCGTCCCGACCGCTTCCTCCGCGGCGGCGATCATACGTCATTCAATCGACAGGGATTTGCCGCGGTGCGCATCACCGAATATCGAGAGAATTACATGCACCAACACCAGACCCCGCGCATCGAATCTGGCATCGAATATGGCGACTTGCCGAAGTACGTGGATTACGATTACCTGGCTAACGTCGCTCGGCTGAACGCAGCCTCGCTGGCATCGCTGGCCTCGGCGCCGGCGCCTCCGGCAAACGTGAGAATCGAGACGCAAAAGCTGGAGAATGATTCCACGCTGATGTGGGAAGCTTCGCCCGACGGTCGCGCCGCGCAGTACGAAGTGGTGTGGCGGGCCACGACTTCCTCCGACTGGGAGCGCGTACATAGCGCCGGCAGCGCCAAACAGGCGACGCTGCCCTTGTCGAAGGATAATGTGATTTTTGGCGTGCGCGCCGTCGATGCGCAAGGTCACCGCAGCCTGGTAGTCTTGCCGCAGCCAAGCCGCGACCCGGACTTTACGCCGGCGCGCCGTTAAGCCAGGCGGAAGGGCAGTGCGAACGTACGAGCGGAAGCGGCAGCGCGCAGCGCGAAAGAATATGAGCCCCCGGCGTAGCCGCGGGTCGGCACGTAGAATGAACCAAGCCCGCTTCAGCGGGCGAAAGCAGTCGGAGTAAGAATTTGACCACCAGGAATTATCGCGGTTTCGGCGGCGGGCGCGGCGGCGGTTTCGGCGCCATGAGCATGGGTTTCCCGCCGTTCACGCGCGCCGTGAAGTGGCTGGTCATCGCGAATGGCGCCGTTTACCTGCTGATGCTGATCCTGGGCGCAGTCGCGCCCTCACTGGCGGGAATGATTACTGGCGCCGGGGCATTGATTCCGGTCGCGGTAGCCCATGGCTGGGTGTGGCAGCTGGTGACGTATTCCTTCCTGCACGCCGGGCTCTTCCACGTCCTCTTCAACATGCTCACGCTGTGGATGTTCGGCTCGCAACTGGAGCGGGACTGGGGATACCGTCAATTCCTTGAGTTCTACTTCTATTGCGCCATCGCAGCCGCGCTGGTCACTGTGTCCATCTCTTACCTGGGCACGGTGCGGGCATTCAGCTTTCTCGGCATTAATCCTTTGACCGTGACCGTAGGTGCGTCGGGCGCGATCTATGGCGTCATGGTGGCCTTCGCCGTCCTGCACGGTAATCAGGAATTCATGCTGTTCCCGCTGCCGTTCATGATCAAGGCCAAATACCTGGTCGGCATCCTGCTGTTCATCTCGCTGGCGGGAGCGTTCCAAGGCATGGGAGCGGGACGCCGCGGTGAGTCGGTCGCTTACTTTGCCCACCTCGGTGGCGCTCTGTTCGGCTGGATTTACGTCAAGTTCTTCCCGCGCGGCGGAATCAGGTTCGGCGCCTCCGAGCGATACTTCGGCGTGCGCAACGCCTACTATCGCTGGAAACGCCGGCGTGCCGCCCGCAAGTTCGAGGTCTATATGCGCAAGCACGACCGCGCCGAGTTTTTCGATGAGTACGGGAACTATCGCCCGCCCGACAACAAGGGCAATGGGGAAACGCGGCGCCCGCCCTGGGTGAACTAGCATTCCATACTAAGCGCAGCGGGTGATCTAGATTTTACCTAGCGAGCGCGCAAACCGACCGCAGTTGCTCCACGATCCGCTCATCGGTACCCAGAAATTGAAACCCGCAGGAAACGTGATTGCGATGGCTCAGCCTGGCCTGGACGGTCACCGCCTGGGAACCCTCCATCGCGATTTCCATGTTCACTACCTGTCCAGGCGCCCAGGGGCCGTTGATCAAAGCGCCGACGCCGGCCTCGGTCAGGTTCACGCAGTCGCCGCGCACCGCATTCTGCGGTCCGGAGGCGATACCCCACACCATCACGGGTGCCTTGAACTGGGTACGAAAATGGCGTCGCCGATCGTTCATCATGGCAGTGGTTCAGGTCGAAATGCACGCCCTCGACCAAAGCCAACATCCTTAAAATCCAGCAACTTACCTTGTCTGGTTACCTCGTAACTCCATGTAAATATTACGCTGACTCTACGGGGGTCGTCTCAGTCCGTTCTGGCGATCCATCTAGCTCGACCAAGGCCCCTCCAGTAACTCCAACTTTTCGATCACCCCGTCGACCTTGGATACCTGCGACAGCCGCTGCCACAGGCGATGGACCTCGGGATCTTCCGACGCTTCCTGGCGCGCCTTCGCCGATGTCCAGTAGCGCAGATTGATGAGCTGCCCCGGATTCTTGGCATCCCGGTACAGCAGGTCCCGGCTGTAGTTCTTCCGCCGCAAAAGCGTGTACAGTTCAGACAGGACGTTCAGCGTGTCCTCGTCCTTGCCCTCGTCGGGCCTGATGTACGCGATGGAAACGACTTCGGTCATGCGGGTTACCTCTTGCTCTCCTCCAGGTTTCGCCCAGCCTGCGTTCGCGGCCGCCGGCGCTCCGCCGGCCGCTGCTCGTCGCCGATAATGTGCAGCCGCATCAGGTTGGTGGAGCCGGAAGCTCCGCGCGTGCCGGAAATCACCGACACCACATCCCCCCGCGAGGCTATGTCATGCTGAAGGAACTCACGCTCCGCGGCGCGGACCATTTCCTCGGCCGTGCGCACATGTTCGCACGCCACCGGCCGCACTCCCCAGTACAGGTTCAGGCGGTTGCAGACGCTGTCGCGATGCGCAAAGGCAAATACCGAAGCCTTGGGACGGTACTTCGACACCAGGCGCGCCGTGGTTCCGGTCTCGGTGTACACCGCGATGGCCCGCATGTCCAGTTCCTCGGCTGCGTGCGCCACTGATTCGCAGATGGTTTCCGAGATCGAGAGCTTATGGTGATGTTCGCGGTGCCGTTGCGGCTTCTCTGCTTCTCGCATATGGGCCTCGGCTTCCATCACGATGCGGCCCATCATGGCAACCGATTCCCGCGGATACTTGCCGCTGGCGGTTTCCGCCGAGAGCATCACGGCATCGCTGCCGTCGAATACGGCATTGGCCACGTCGCTGACCTCGGCCCGCGTCGGCCGCGGATTATCCACCATCGATTCCAGCATCTGCGTCGCCGTGATCACCGGCTTCCGCCATTCCGACGCCCGCCGGATGATGTGCTTCTGGATGATCGGCACCTGCTCCGGCGGCATCTCCACCCCCAGGTCGCCACGCGCCACCATCACTCCGTCGGCGACTTCCAGGATTTCTTCCAGGTGCTCGATGGCTTGCGGCTTTTCCAGCTTCGCAATCACCGGCAAGTCGTCTTGGCGGACCCCGATCAGCCGCTTGGTTTCCCGCACGTCCGCGGCCGTGCGCACGAACGAGATGGCAATCATGTCCACCTCGTGCCGCAGGCCGAATTCCAGGTCTTTGCGGTCTTTGTCGGTCAGCGACGGCACGCTCAGAGCCGTCCCCGGAAGGTTGATCCCCTGGTGCTCGCCGAGCATGCCCCCGTTGACCACTTCAGACTCAATTTCGTCGCCGTGAATGGCCTTGACCTTCAGCTCGATCAGGCCGTCGGAGAGAAGAATACGCGAGCCCGGCTCGACCTCTTGCGCCAGCCCTCGAAAGCTGGTGGGGATCAGGTTGGCTGTGCCCAGGATGTTGCGTGGCGTAATGGTGACACGCGAGCCGGTCTTCAACACGATCGGCCGGCGGTCGCGCATCCGCCCGGTGCGAATTTTTGGGCCTTGCAGGTCCTGCAGGATGCAGATTGTGCGCTCCAGCTTCTGGGCCGCTCGCCGCAGCCGCTCGATGACGCGCGCATGCTCCTCGTGCGTGCCATGCGAAAAATTCAGCCGCGCCACGTCCATGCCGGTACGCATCAGGTCGCGCAGCATGGCCTCCGAGTTGCTGGACGGCCCGACGGTGCACACGATCTTCGCCCGACGCTCCATCCCTCGCGCCCGACCAGGCTCTACTTGCGGGACTGAGATTTCTTTGATCGCCATTCATTTACCAGATTACCCGAGTCCCCAATTCCTCAATTACTTCGGCCCCGGCGTGCGCAGCACGGTGGTGTCCTGGCCGGCGACGACGATTCGCGGATACAGCAGCGCGTTGAATTCGGCCCCAATCAGCACAATGATGCTGATGATATACAGCCAGATCAGCAGCACGATCGCGGCCGTCAGCGAGCCGTAGAACAGGCTATAGGCGGCAAAGTGGCGCACGTACCAGCCGAAGGCCATGGTCGCCGGGAACCAGATGGCGGTCGCCAGCGCCGCGCCCGGCAAAACCGTGTGCCAGCTCAGGGTACGCGGAACGGCATTGTGGTAGATGAGCTGCATCACCGCGATGCTGGTCAGGATGGCAATCAGCCAGCGCACCCCGATCCAGGCGATCAGCACGTATGGCCCCAGCTCATGTCCGAGTTGAGCATTGATGCGCGCTTCAATCTGGTTGCCGAAGGCGACCAGGCCGGTGGCAAAGGTCAGCGGAATGCCGGCCATGATGACCAATCCGAAGGCGATAAACCGCTCCTTCACCACTCCCCAGACTTTGGGAAACTGGTAGGCGTTGCGAAATCCTTCCATCCAGGAAATCATGACTCCGGATGCGGTCCACAGCGTGATCAGCGACGCCGTGATCAGCACGCTTACCGACTTGCCCTGCGCCGTCTCGAAGAACGCCCGCACCAGGCCGCTCGGGCCCTGCGGCAGGATCTGATAGGCGGCGTCGGAGATCTCCCGCATGTACTCGGCGCTGTGCTCGAAGGTAGCGATGATTGCGCCCGCGACCATCAGGGCAGGGAACATTGTCAGGATGGCGGAATACGCGCCGCCCTTGGCAACGCCAAAGGCGTCGTGCACGAAAGCGCGCCACACCGCCATGCGCACGTTCTTGAGCAGCTTGAACAGGAACGAGCCGCGAGTCGGCTTCATGCCATTGTCCGGTCGCCGCGCCGGCGCCGGCGGGTCGAGATTAAGAGCAGTACCGACGGTCACAACCTCCTCAATCGCCGTACTTTACAGGTTTTGTGCTCTTTGCGGAATAGCAACCCTGTAACTGCCAATCCCGGCCATATTTTAACTAGCGCGTTTCCCTCTGCCATGCTGAGCGTGGGCGACCGCCGCAGCACCTCGGAAGGCGCTCCTGCCGCGCTAAGGCATTTCTACGCGCTTACCGCACTGGATTCCGCCACAACTCGCCCAACATAAAGCAGCCGGCGACATTCACCAGGGTCAAAACAATCGCGGCGCCGGTCATCGCCCGCGCCATTATGTCGTGCGTTCGCCGCACCTTGCGGGCAAGCGGGTAGACGTAAAGCCACTGCAGGAACCCAATAAAGACGGCGGCAATCATGATCAAAGCTTGAAGTCTACTGGCATAGACGAGGATCGCAACCACCAAGGCGTCGATCGCCAAAATGATGACGACACCGAGTAGCACCTGCACCACCGGCCGACGCCACACCGACTCGTTTTCTGTCATGACGGGGCCATTCTGCCACTGAATTGGCAGAATCTTGCCTGTAATTGACGCCACCCAGCTTACGACGTAACGTCCATCACGACTTGGCAGAACAGGGCAAGAGCATGGTTGTCCCGTGGTGTGCCGCGCTCGGCGCTGTTGCGCTGGCGTACGCGGGAATGAAGTGGCTGCAGTTCGGCCCAGGAATGTCGAAGATCTTCGTCACGCAGCTCGCCGCAGCCGCCCTGCTGTGTGTCACCGCGCCCGTGGTGCGCCGCCGATGGGGCGGAGCAGGGCTCGCGGCATGGTGCGCAGCGGTGGCGGTCATGATTGCGTTCGTTGCCGGACCCATCGTAGGAAAGAGCATGGACCTCGGCCGCCACGCCGGCCCACTCGTACTGTTCTGTTTGCTGGTGCTCCCATTCGCGGCGGCGGGCGTGACGGTGTACCGTGTTGGCCGTCCGCCGGCGACCCTCGCCCGCACCTTTCCGATTGCGATGACCGTCTGCGTCCTGATGGAACTGGTGAGCTTTGTCCTCGTCCTGGCCGTGCTGACGATTCCGAAAGTCTTCTAAACACGACGGTGCGGCCCTGGCATTGTTCGCACATTCCTGGGGACGTTTCGCCCCGCCGGCTCACTTCCTCATTTGCTGCTTGCAACGCTGTCGCTGGGCGGCTTGAGCCGTGCCAACAGCACGCGATCAATTTGCGGCTTTAGCCGCCGAGGTTGGACGTCTGAACTGTCGCGGGGCGGGAGGTTGAGGCCAATGAGGTAAAAACCCGCCATCGAGGGCGGCCGGCTACAACGATCGTACCGCCTACCTGGACGCCGTTCTGCCGGTCCACCAAAAACGTGCGGGGCCTTTCGGCCCCGCGCTCACAACTCAGATCGAAAACTCAAAAACTACTCCGCCGCCAGTTCCTCCGGCTCGTTCTCCCCTTCGTGGCGCATGAGTTCCAGGGCCCGCTCGGCTTCCTCGTACGCCTGCGAGACCTCCTCCTGCACCTTCTGGGCGGCTTCCTCCAACTCCGGCGACAGGCGGACATTGCGGTAGTACTCCATGCCCGTCCCGGCCGGAATCAGGCGGCCGACGATGACGTTCTCCTTCAGCCCGCGCAGGTGGTCCACCGAGCCATTGATCGAGGCCTCGGTGAGCACC